>JBEVLJ010000230.1:0-4895 GCA_040509195.1 Acidimicrobiia bacterium | reverse complement strand
GTGTACCTGAAGGTGGAAGGGCTCAACCCCACCGGTTCCTTCAAGGACCGCGGCATGACGATGGCGATGTCGAAGGCCGTCGAACGTGGCGCGAAGCTCGTGATCTGCGCGTCGACCGGCAACACCTCGGCATCCGCCGCCGCGTACGCGACGCGCGCGGGGCTCGGGTGCGCCGTACTCATCCCCGAAGGCCACATCGCACTCGGCAAGCTCGCGCAGGCGCTCATCCACGGCGCACGCGTCGTGCCGATCCGCGGCAACTTCGACGATGCACTCAACATCGTGCGCGAGCTGGGCGAGCGTCCCGGTGTGGAAGTGGTCAACTCGGTCAACCCCTTCCGGATCGAAGGCCAGAAGACGGCCTCGTTCGAGATCATCGAGGCGCTGGGTGACGCGCCGACCGTGCACAGCCTTCCCGTGGGCAACGCCGGCAACATCACGGCGTACTGGAAGGGCTACACCGAGTACCACGCGCTCGGTCGATCCACGCGCCTCCCGCGCATGTTGGGGTGGCAAGCGTCGGGCTCCGCGCCGATCGTGCTCGGCGAACCGGTGTTGCATCCCGAGACGATCGCCACGGCGATCCGCATCGGGAATCCCGCGTCGTGGGATGGCGCACTCGCCGCGCGCGACGAATCGGGCGGCGTGATCGGCGCGGTCACCGACCAACAGATCCTCGACGCGTACCGCATGTTGGCCGGCGAGGAAGGCTGTTTCGTGGAGCCCGCGTCGGCGGCGTCGGTCGCGGGCCTGTTCGCCGCCGCAGCGGAGCAGGCAGTGACCCCCGACGACGTCGTGGTGTGCACGGTCACCGGTCACGGGCTGAAGGATCCCCAGCGTGCGATTGCCGAAGTGGAAGTGGGCGAGGCGGTCGACGCGTCGTCCGCGGCCATTGCCGCCGCGCTCGACCTGTCATGAGCACAGCCCTCGTCACCGGCGCATCCGCCGGGCTGGGCGAGGAGTTCGCGCGTCAACTCGCAGCACGCGGCCACGACCTCGTGCTGGTCGCGCGCGACGAGGCACGACTCGTCGCACTGAGTGCCGCGCTCACCGCCGAGCACGGTGTGCGCGCGGAGGTGCTCGCCGCCGATCTCTGCGCCGACGACGGCCGCGCGCGCGTGGAAGCCCGCTTGGCATCCACGGACGCCCCGATCGAACTGCTCGTGAACAACGCGGGCGTGATGGAGGTGGGTGCGTTCGCGGCCGCCGACGTGAACAAGCAGGTGCGCGAGGTCGAGCTCAACGTGGTCGCCCTGGTGCGCCTCACCCACGCGGCCCTCAATGCCATGAGTGCCCGCCGCACCGGCACGATCATGAACATCTCGTCGGTCGCCGGGTTCCAACCGTCGCCGTCGGCGGCCACGTACGCGGCCACGAAGGCGTTCGTCAACAGCTTCACGCACGCGCTGTACGAAGAAGCGCGCGGCGAGGGAGTGCACGTGATGGCGGTGTGCCCGGGCTACACGCACACCGAGTTGCACGAGCGCGCCGGCCTCGACCCGAGCTCCGGTGTGCCCGAGCTGTTCTGGCAGTCAGCCGACGAGGTCGTGAGCGAGGCCTTGCGCGCACTCGACCGTCGACGTTCCGTGTCGGTGCCCGGCGCGATCAACAAGGTGATCGCTGCCGGCTCGAGCGTCACCCCCGCGATCGTCAGCCGCCGCATCGCGGGCATCGTCGTCAAACGTACGTAGCTACTGCTTCACGATCTTCTGCAGGCCGTCGGCCTGCGACAGCACGTAGAGCTCGAGGTCGGGGCCTTGGCCGAACGCCGCGATCTGGCGACCGGCGAGGCCGAGGTCGACGGCGGCGAACTTGCCCTTGCCGCTGCCCTTGCCGCTGGGACGCAGGCCGACGATGTCGCCGTTGTAGTAGTCGGAGTAGAGGTACACGCCGCGCAGCGCCTTGATCCTCGTGCCGCGATACACGTAGCCGCCGATCACCGACAGCCAGCCTTCTTCGTGCGTGTGCGTGGCGATGGGCGCGACCACGTCGTCGGGTGCTTCACCGCGGAACGCGTCGTTGCCCTCGAGTCGATTCCACCCGAAGTTGTCGCCCTTGCCCGCGTACCGCCCGTTGGTCGCGGGTGCGAAGTCGATCTCTTCCACCTCGTTCTGCCCGACGTCGCCGATCCACAGGTCGGCGGTCTTGGCGTCGAACGAGAAGCGCCACGGGTTGCGCAATCCGTACGACCAGATCTCGGGGAGCGCGCCCGCCACGCCCACGAACGGGTTGTTCGCCGGCACCGTGTACGCCGACGTCTCGGTCGGCGTGGGATCGATGCGCAGGATCTTGCCGAGCAACGTCGCGAGCGACTGGCCGTTGCCACCCGGCGCGTGACCGGGCCCGGAGTCGTTCGCCGCGCCGCCGTCGCCGAGCCCGATGTAGAGGTCGCCGTCGGCACCGAACGCGAGCTGTCCACCGTTGTGGTTCACCTGGGGTTGCTTCACACCGAGCACGACGCGTCGCGTGTTCGGGTCGGCCACGTTGCCGGTCATCTCGTACTCCACGACGCGCGTGTCGTCGTCGCGGTTGGTGTAGTTCACGTAGAGCTTTGCACCGTCGGGAGAGAAGGCGAGGCCGAGCAACCCTTGCTCGCCGCCCGCGGTCACGTCGTCGGTGACGTCGAGCACCGGCGCGGTGACGAGCGTGCCGTTGCGCACCGCGCGCACCCGCCCCACCTGTTCCGCGACATAGAGCGTGGAGTCGTCGGCGCGTGACGCGAATGCGGTCAGCCCGGTGAGGTCGACCACGGTGGTGAGCTTCAGCTTCGGGATCGACGCTGCCGCGACGGATGGGGTGGTGGTCGCGAGGAACGAGGTCGCAAGCAGCGCGCTCGCGACGAGCGCAGCGATCGTGCAACGGCGACCGCGCCTCGTCATCGTGTGGAGGCTACCGACGATCGAACGCATGCCAGCCGCGGCCGGAGCCTCGGTACCATGCGACGGGTGAAGTACGTGGTGCTCGTTCCCGATGGGTGTGCCGACGAACCGCTGCCCGAGCTCGACGGTCGCACGCCGCTCGAAGCGGCGTCGATGCCGCGCCTGGCGGAGCTCGCGACGCGCAGCACCGTCGGCCTCGCGACGGTGATCCCCGACGGACTGCCGCCTGGGAGCGACGTCGGCAACCTCGCCATCCTCGGGTACGACCCGTCGAAGTATCACACCGGCCGCGCGCCGATCGAGGCTGCCGCGATGGGGGTGGAGCTCGCGCCCGGCGAGGTCGCGTACCGCTGCAACCTCGTGACGATCGGTGACGACGGCACCATGGTCGACTTCGCCGCGGGTCACATCACGAGCGAACAGGCCGCGCCGATCATCGCCGCGCTCGACGCGGCGCTCGGTGGTGGACGCAACGGCATTCGCTTCCACGCCGGCGTGGAGTACCGCCATCTCTGCGTGGTGCCCGGTGATCTCGCCGACGCCGACTGCGTGCCGCCGCACGACCTCACCGGCAAGCCCGCGATCATGCCGAGTGGTCACGCCGGTGGGCGCGTCACCGAGTTGATGGACGCGTCGAAGCCAGTCGTTGCGGCGGCGGCGGCCGAGGTGGGCTCGAGCGCGACGCAGATC
Organism: Acidimicrobiia bacterium; assembly: GCA_040509195.1. Taxonomy (GTDB): domain Bacteria; phylum Actinomycetota; class Acidimicrobiia; order IMCC26256; family DASPTH01; genus DASUMF01. Next base: position 1,326 of record JBEVLJ010000230.1, on the reverse strand, counting down.
TGGCTCTGGGGCCAGGGCACGCGTCCGCAACTTCCCGACTTCGCCGGGCTGCGCGGGGTCACCGGGCGCCTGTCGTCGGCCGTCGACCTCGTGCGCGGGCTGGGCGTGCTGTCGGGCATCGAAGTGGTCGACGTGCCGGGCGCCACCGCCGGCTTCGACAACGACTACGTGGCCCAGCGCGACGCCGCGCTCGAATCGCTGCGTGACCGCGACTTCTTCCTGCTCCACGTCGAAGCCACCGACGAGGCCGGGCACCAGGGCGACATCAAGGAGAAGGTCCGGTCGCTCGAGCAGTGGGACGCCGAGGTGATCGGGCCGATCGTCGACGCGCTCGACGGTGAGCCGTACCGCCTGTTGATGCTCCCGGATCACGCCACACCGTGCGCGCTGCAGACGCACACGTCGGATCCCGTGCCCTACCTCTTCTTCGACTCCGAGCTCGACGGCGAGGGCGGCGTGTACTCGGAGCGCGGCGTCGAGGGCCGGTCTCCCGAGCCCGCCCACGAGCTCATGGCGCGTCTCCTCGCCTGAGCCACCCCGTCTTTGGAACTGCGCGGGCACGGCGGTACAGTGGCGCCGCCGCCGGTCGTTTCTCTGCGAGTTCTGCGCGTGTCCGCGCATGCAGGTCTCGGGGCACCGGCGCAGGCAGTCGTTCCTCTCGGTGGATCGCTCGATCCCCGAGGCTGACAATCTGGCCGTCGTCCGAAGGTGTCGACGCGCCGCGGCCGATCACGGCCGGGGAGACGTTTCATGAGCTCGGAGCAGCAGATCGAACGGTCCATGCTTGCCGGCAAGGACCGCGATGAGCTCCACACCATCGCATCGGCGGTCGGCGTGAAGTCGGCGACGCGCATGCGCAAGGCCGATCTGATCGAGGCGATCCTCGTGGCGGCCAACGGCGACGCCGCCGCGCCCGCCGCTGCGAACGGTGACGAGCAGGCCAAGCCGCGTCGCGCCGTGCGCTCGACCCGATCGTCGCAGGTCGATGCCGATCCGCTCGCCGCGCTCGCCGCCGAGGAGAACGCGCTCGCGTCGAACGACGACGACACGCCGATGCCGAGCCCGCGCCGTCCGCGCGCCGCGTCGACCACTGCCAGGACCAGCACTGCGACGACCACCGCCTCCGCGACGACCGGCGCCACGACGACCGCGAGCGAGCCAGCGTCAGCGACCGCAGTCGCGCCGGCGCACGATGCCTCCCCAGACGACTCGCGCGACGACCACGACGCCAACCGCGCGGGCGGCGACACCAACCGAGCGGGTGGCGACACCAACCCCAACATCGACGACGACGACCGTCAGCAGTTCGGCGACGGCAACCGTCGA
>JBEVLJ010000229.1:0-3578 GCA_040509195.1 Acidimicrobiia bacterium | reverse complement strand
AGCCACGAGCAGCGCCACGAAGCCGAGGATGCCGGCGTCGGCGTTCGATTGCATCTCCGTGAGGCCGGGCGAGTCGTTCAACGCGCCGACGACCCCGGTGAACGACCCGATGAGCAACACTGCCCACCACCATCCGAGCAGCGCGGATCCTCTGCGATCGCGCCAGTCGGTACCGGGTGACGTGGTGGGACTGCTCGCGCGCCAGAGGTCTTGGAGCATGAGGATCGGCAGCACGCAGTTGGCCGCGGGAATGAACCACGCACCGATCGCCCAGCCCGGCTCGAAGCGTGGGTGTAGGCGCGCGAGCACGAGTGCGTTCTCGGCGACGCGCCACTGCCAGATGACGAACAGCACTGCCGCGATCGCGACGATCACGAGGAACACCACGACGGCCGCGACGACCGCACTCCGCGAGTCGTCGATCGCGTCGACGCGGGAGAACGAGAACCCGAAGCGCTCGTAGTCGTCCAACGCGGAGATGCGGTTGATCAACGTGGCGATCACCGCGACGGCCGCGACGCCGGCGAGCCCGAGCGTAGCGACGAGCGCGTTGCGGACACCGTCGAGCGAGCGCCAAGTGCGCAGAGTCGGCGCGACGGCGGCCAGGGAGGAGCGGAACTCCGGCGCGCCCGGCACGTTGCCGAGGGGTGGCGGTGGCAGCGGGCGCACGACCGCCGATGGTGGTTCGATGGTGTCGAGCGTGGGTGTCGGCGGGCGCTCGTCAGCGGGCGCGACGGGCGGCCACGCGGTCGCGGTGTCGGTTGCGGCGGGCGTCACGACCTCGGCCGGAAGGGTGGGTGCCGTGGGTACGAGTGGATCCAGCGCTGCGACGCCGGCATCGGCGACGTGATCCGTCCACTCCGAGCCGTCCCAATACCGGTGCTGGTGGCGACCACTCGGATCCGCGGCCCAGTGCGCGGGCGGTCCCTCGGTCGTCATCCCAGCCTCCTCGTACGTCGCGACGATGTCGCACGCATTGTCCGTTTGGGTGGATCTTTCCATCTGGCGACCGAGTGACGCGGGATTGCCGACTCGGGCGACCACACTCACTCGCCATGACGGTCCCCGCTCGACGACGAGTGCTCGGCGCGCTGTTGGCTGCGAGTGCATGCGTCGCCGTTGCGTCGTGCACGTCGAGCGACGGTGATCGCGCGGGCTTCGCGCCCACCACGCGCACGACGTCGACGAAGGCGAGCACGCACGCGGCTGGTTCGCTGCCCGACGGAACCGATGCCACCGTCACGTCGGTCACCGACGGCGACACCATCCGCGTGCACACCGACGCGGGTGCCGACGAGCGCGTCCGACTCACGGGCATCGACACCCCCGAGACGAAGGATCCGCGCACCGTCGTCGAGTGCTTCGGCAAGGCGGCGAGTGCGCGCACCGCCTCGTTGTTGCCCGCGGGCACGCGCGTGCGACTCGAGCGCGACGTGGAGCTGCGCGACAAGTTCGGACGACGGCTCGCGTACGTGTACCGCGCGGGTGACGGGCTGTTCGTGAACAAGTCACTCGTCGCCGACGGGTACGCCGCGCCGTATCGCTACCCACCGAACGTGAAGTATGCCGACGAGTTCAGCGCGCTGGGCGCGACTGCGCGCGAGAACGGTGTCGGCCTGTGGGGCGCGTGCGGTGGCACGAACACGCCGGCGTCGGCGTCGAGCGGGTCGTCGACCGTCACGACGACGAGGAACACCGGTGCGTGCGACTCGAACTACTCAGGCGCCTGCGTGCCGATCACCAACACCGACCTCGATTGCTCCGACATCGACGCAAAGGGATTCCGAGTGGTCGGCGCCGACCCGCACCGGTTCGACGGCAACCACGACGGCATCGCCTGCGAGTAGCGGTCAGTCGAGGGCGAGGTCGATGGTGAGTGCGGCGGTCCACGAGAACTCCGGCGCGCCGTGGCCGGTGCCGTCGAGCGGCGAGAAGTACTCCCACGGTCCCGACTGCTCAACCAACGCAAGCGTCTGCTGGCGAAGCTTCTCGGCGAGCTCCGCTTCGCCGTAGCCCGCCAACCCCTCGATGATCATCCAGTTGGTGTTCACCCAGGTCGGGCCCTTCCAGTAGCGGACCTCGCGGAACTGCGATGCGCTCCGCGGAACGCTGGGGACGGGGTGATCGGTGCCGAACGTCTCGGGGTCGCGCAACAACTCGATGAGTCGATGGACACGCGTGCGATCCGGCACGCCCGCCCACAGGGGCAGGAACGTCGCGATGGTCGGGATGTCGAGCGGCTCGCGCGTGACCGCGTCACGTGAGAAGTACTGGCCCGCGTCTTCGTCCCACAGATCGTCCAGCGCGCGGGGTGTGCGCGTGAACGACGCCTCGAGCTCGTCAGGGATCGACTCGCCCACTTCCTGCGCGATGAACGAGAGCGCGCGGTTGGCCGCAATCAGCATCGAGTTGAACGCGAGGTCTTCGATCAACACGCCGCGGTTGCGCGGCATGCGGCGCAGTTCGAAGTCGTACTTCTTCGCGTGCACCGCGAGCGCGAGCATGCGCAGGCCGTCGTCGTCGGTCGCGCGCTCCGCGGCGGGAAGTTGACGCGTGTCGTAGCGCAAGTTGCGCAACAGGCGTGCGAGATGCACGCGCTGCGCGGCGCGCAGCCACGCGGGCGTGTGCATGCGTCGGAGCGCGCGCATCCACGGGGGAGTGGAATCGAGTCCGCATTCCCACGGGTGGATCAAGGTGATGAGCCCGGTGCGCTCGAGGTCGCGCTCGCGGTAGAGCCACTCGTGATGTGCGAGCAGCTTGGGGTACAGCTCGGCGAGGAACGCGCCGCGCTCGTCGGCCCCCAGCTCCTGCGCGACCCGCCACACCGCGATCGCGACCAGCGGAGGCTGCGTGATGCACGTGGTGTCGACGTCGCGCGGCGCGCCTTCATGCGTGCGGGAACGCCAGATCGTGCGACTGCCGAGGTCGTTCGAGTCGGCGGCGAAGATCATGTGCGGCAGCATTCCGTTGGCCCATTGGCCGCGGAACAACGCGCGCAGCTCGTCGGCGGCGCGCGTCGGGTCGTAGCGCGACACTCCGATCGCGGTGAAGTACGAGTCCCACAACCACTGGTGCGGATACAGCTCGCCCGACGGACACGTCCACGCCGAGCGACGGTTCCGCTCCAACACTGCCTGACACCGCGCGACGAGCTGAGCGCGCGCCGCTGCAGTGTCAGTCACCCCGTGACGCTACCCACAACGTTTGAGAGGCGCCCGCGCTTCAGCCGGTGAAGCGCGGTGCGAGCACCACCGCGTCTGGCGCCGTGCCGGGTGTACCCGGCGGTGTCGGCACGATCACTGCCACCTCGACTGCGCCGACGTCGCACCCGACACCTTGCGGACGCGTGATGCCGCGCTGGTCGGTGGTGACGCCAGTGCCGATGCCGTCCTGGCAGTCACCCGACGGGATGCGGTTCAACAACGGGCTGGTCGCGGCCGGGAGGCGCGTGGATGTGAGGCCACCGTTGTTGGTCAACGGCCCGACGAGCGGGTCGGCACCCGACTGCACGTCGCCCGTCGCGGTGAAGTTGCAGCTTGCGTCGGTGGAGTAGTTGTAGCCCTGCGACGCGGCGGCGT
>JBEVLJ010000228.1:0-12268 GCA_040509195.1 Acidimicrobiia bacterium | reverse complement strand
GAACTCCTCGTCGGTGAGGATGCCCTGCTGGTGCAGCTGCGCGAGCTTGGTGAGCTCGTCGAGGCTGTCGTCCGCTGCGGGCGCCGGTGCCGGCTGTGCGTACTGCTGTTGCTGCGCCTCGGCGTCCTGCGCGGCGTACTTCTGCTGCTGGTGGTGTTGGACGCTGCCCGACACCACGCTGGCGGTGCCCACGATGGCCGCGGTCCGCAAGATCGGCCTACCTCGTCGAAGCATGTTCGTGTCCTTCCGTTCAGAGTTGAGAAGAGTGGTGGCGGTCAGCTGCCGGCGACGACTTCGTCGACGACTTCCTTCGGGATGCGGATCGATGCGAGGAGCTCGCCGCCCGAGTTCGCGACCGCCTGCTGGAACTTCGTGGCCCACAAGTGCTCGAACAACAGGATGGCGGCCGATGAACCCGGCGGGAGGTCGGCACCGAGGTCTTCGATGTCTTCGTCGGAGAGCATGCCGCTGGGCTCTTCGATGTGCGGCGAGAACGCGGAGTGCACCGACGCGTCGAGGTCGGACAGCTCGATGCCCACCACGTCGCCCTCGGTGTCTTTGGTGACGAACACGAGGTCGATCACTCGGATCAGGCCGCCTTCGACGAGCTCGGCCAACGCGGGCGCGACCTCGCCGGTGAACTGGTTGCCGGGGAACCCGACCACGATGATCTCAACTGGTCCGAGGCTCATGAGTGCTCCTGTCTCGAGGGGTGCGATGGGTCGCGGAGCAGTTGCTGCGCTCCGCGTGATGCGATCATTGTGCGATGACGGCCGATGACCTGTCATCACCCGCAATGGGTGACCCTACAACGGAGCAGGGCAACGAGCAGCTGTGGGAACGGAATGCAGCGTGGTGGCAATCGGAGTACACCCTCGGCGCAGACCCTGAGTACGAGGACCAGATCCTCCCGCTCGTGGCCCGTCATCTTGCTGACGCGCGACACGTGCTCGACGTCGGGTGCGGTGAAGGCCAGGTGGCCCGCCACCTCGCGAGCCTCGGGGTCACCGTCACCGGGCTCGATCCCATTCAGTCGCAGATGGCCACGGCGGTCGCGCGCGGCGGCGGTCCCACGTACGCGCGCGCTCGAGCCGACGCGTTGCCGTGTCGGTCCGGTGCGTTCGACGCCGTGCTCGTCTGCCTGGCGATCGAGCACGTCGACGAACTCGAGGCCGCCATCCGCGAGGTCGCGCGCGTCCTCGAGCCCGGCGGGCGCTTCGTGCTCGTGCTCTGTCACCCGCTGCTGCAGACTCCAGGGAGTGGTTGGATCGACGATCACATCGTCGGCGAGCGGTACTGGCGCGTCGGGCCGTACCTCGACGACGACGCGGCCGTCGACGAGGTCGCGCCTGGCGTCGAGCTCCGCTTCATCCATCGACCGTTGCATCGCTACGTGAAGGCCATGTCAAGTGCCGGACTGTTGATCGACGACCTCGAAGAGCCCGCGCCGCCGACGAGCTTCATCGACGACACCTGGGGTTACGAAGAGGCCGTCACCATTCCGCGTGTCATGCTCATCCGCGCACGCCGACCAATTTCGAGGAGCAGCGAGTGAGCGACACCACCGACCAGGCCGTCAAGGGCTCCGGAATCGTCCTGCTCACGTTGGCCGCGGGCCAGTTCTTGATGACGCTCGACAGCTCGGTGATGAACGTGTCGATCGCGACGGTCGCGAAGGACGTTGGCACCACCGTCACCGGCATCCAGACCGCGATCACGTTCTACACACTGGTGATGGCGTGCTTGATGATCACCGGCGGCAAGATCGGCCAGATCATCGGCCGCAAACGCGCGTTCGCGATCGGGTGCGTGATCTACGGCACCGGTTCGTTCGTCACGTCGATCTCCGGCAGCCTCGCCGTGCTGATGCTCGGGTGGTCGGTGCTCGAGGGTGTCGGCGCGGCGCTGATCATGCCCGCGATCGTGGCGCTCGTCGCGTCGAACTTCAACAAGGCGGAGCGACCGCGCGCGTACGGGCTCGTCGTGTCGGCGGGCGCGATCGCGGTCGCGATGGGTCCGCTCATCGGCGGCGTCTTCACCACCTACTGGTCGTGGCGCTTCGTGTTCGCCGGCGAGGTGCTCGTGGTGTTGGTGATCCTGGCGCTCACGAAGCGCATGGCCGACACGCCGGCCGAGCCCGGCGTGAAGCTCGACTTGGTGGGCACCGCACTCTCCGCGCTCGGGCTCGGCCTGTTCGTCTACGGCGTGTTGCGGTCCGGCACGTGGGGGTGGGTGCAGCCGAAGGAAGGCGCACCAGACTGGTTCGGTCTGTCGCCAGTGATCTGGCTGTTGATCGGCGGCGGCGTGGTGCTGTGGGGGTTCCTGTCGTGGGAGAACCGACGCCTCGCCCGCGGGGAGAGCGTGCTGATCGACCCGGCGATGTTGCGCGTCACCCAACTGCGCGCCGGGCTCACGTCGTTCTTCTTCCAGTACCTGCTGCAAGCCGGCCTGTTCTTCGTGATCCCCCTGTTCCTGTCGGTCGCCCTCGGCCTCTCCGCGATCGACACCGGCCTGCGTCTCATGCCGTTGTCGATCTCGCTGCTGCTGACGGCCGCCGGCGTGCCCAAGGTGTTCCCGAACGCGTCACCGCGACGCGTCGTGCAGCTCGGGTTCTTCTCGTTGTTCGTGGGGATCGTGTTGCTCGTGTTCCTGCTGAAGGAGGGCGCGGGCCCCGAGATCGTCACGTGGCCGTTGATCTTGTGCGGGCTGGGTGTCGGCGCGCTCGCGTCGCAGCTCGGCAGTGTCACCGTGTCGTCGGTGCCCGACGAGCAGAGCGGCGACGTGGGTGGCGTGCAGAACACGCTCACCAACCTCGGCGCGTCGATCGGCACCGCGCTCGCGGGCGCGATCCTCATCTCTGCGCTCACCACATCGTTCTTCACCGGACTCGCCGACAACCCCGACGTGCCGAACGACCTCACGTCGAAGGCTCAGGTGGAACTGACGAGCGGGGTGCCGTTCATCTCCGACGCCGATCTCAACGCTGCGCTCGACGACGCCGGCGTGTCGCCCAAGACCGCCGACGCGATCGTCGACGAGAACGCCGACGCACGGCTCACCGCGTTGCGGGCGTCGCTGTCGCTGCTCGCGCTCGTGGCGCTGCTCGCGCTGTTCATGACGCGTCGCATCCCCACCGAGCAACCGGCCGCGCACGACGCGGCCCGGGCCGCCGACCCGGCCAGCGCACCACCGCCGGCCGAGGTGCCCGACATGATCATCACTTCGCTCGAGTGAGCCCCAACGCCTGGTAGATCTCGCGCGTCGCGTTCGACCGGTTCATCGTGATGAAGTGCAGGCCGGGCGCACCGGCGTCGAGCAGTTCGCGCGACAACTTGGTGGCTTCGTCGATGCCGACCGCGCGCACGGCCTTCGGATCGTCTTCGACCGCGCGCAGCTTGGCTTCGAGCCACGGCGGGAACTCCGAACCTTGCAACTTCGTCATGCGCGCGATCGACGCGATGCTCGTGGCCGGCATGATTCCCGGGATCACGGGCTTGTCGACGCCGAGCGCGCGCAGTGAGTCGACGAGATCGAAGTAGTGGTGCGCGTCGAAGAAGAACTGCGTGATCGCGAAGTCGGCGAGCGCGAGCTTCTCCGCCGTGCGCTCGCGGTCGGCGGCCAAGCTCTCGGCCTGCGGGTGTGGCTCGGGGAACGCAGCCACGCCGATCGAGAAGTCGCCCTCGGCGCGTACGAGCTCCACCAGATCGATGGCGTGCGGCAGCTCGCCGTGCCCGAGCCCGAGCGCTTCGGGCGGATCGCCTCCCAACGCCAGGATGTTCTCGATGCCCGCCTGGCGATAGCGGCCCACGATCTCCACCAGCTCCGCGCGCGTGTGCCCCGCGCACGTGAGGTGCGCCATGGGTGTCATCTGCGTGTCGTGGTCGATCGACACCACGAGCTCGTGGGTGCGCTCGCGCGTGGTGCCGCCGGCGCCGTAGGTGACGGACACGAACGACGGCGCCAAGGGCGCCAGGTTGCGCAACGTGCGCGCGAGCACCATCTCCATCTCGTCGTCCTTCGGCGGGAAGAACTCGAACGAGTACGTGGTGCCTTGTCGCAGGATCTCGTGAATCTTCACAGTGCTCTTCAGCTCGGCGGCTGGAAACGCCACTCGGAGACGGCGGCCAAGCGTAGGCGGCACGTGCTGCCCACCTGGGTGACACGAGCGTCCCTGTGCCAAGATCACCGTCATGCCGCCCGAGAAGCTCCACTGGAAGCACCTGTATTCCGAGGTCGTCACGTCAGGCTTGTGCACGGGCTGTTCGGGCTGCGTGATCGCTTGCCCGCACGACGTGCTCGGGTACCGCGACACCGACGGTGTGTACAAGCCGTTCCACCTCGAAGAGGGGTACGCGCCCGACAACTGCAGTCACGGCGTGAAGGGGTGCACCGCGTGCACGCGCGCGTGTCCTCGCTTCCAGGCGTGGGAGCCCGAAATCGACGAGTTCATGTTCGGCCGTCTCCGTGCCGCCGACGAACCCGCGGGCATCTACAAAGACATCGTGTTGGCGCGAGCCGTCGACCCGGTACTCGCCGAGCACGGGCAAGACGGCGGGTTCGTGTCGGCGCTCCTCGTGTACGCGCTCGAGCACGACGTCATCGACGCCGCGTTGGTGAGCTACCTCGAGGGTGACGGCAGTACGTGGAAGGCCATCCCGGGTGTCGCCACCACGCGTGACGACGTGATCCGCTCCGCGGGCAGCCGCTACACGTACTCGGCGAACCCGATGGCGTACCCCGAAGCGGTGGAGGGTGGGGCCGAGCGCATCGCCCTCGTCGGCATGAGCTGCCAGAGCTCGATGCCGCCGGTGATGAAGCAGCGGAAGGCGGGCAAGATCGCCCGCCGGTTCGCGCTCAACATCGGGCTGCTGTGCTCGAAGACCTTCGACGACGCGATCTTCGACGAGCTGTTCGACGCGAAGTACGGCCTGAAGCGCGCCGACATCAAGAAGGTCAACGTGAAGGGCGTCTTCCAGATCTGGATGCACAACGGCGACTACCACGAGGTGTCGTTGAAGGAGTGCCACGCGTGGACGCGTGAGGGGTGCAAGATGTGCCCCGACTTCGCGGCCGAGCACGCTGACATCTCCACCGGCGGCATCGGCAGCTTCAACGACTGGACGCTCACCATCGTGCGCACCGACGCCGGCCGTGAGCTCCTCGACGCGATGATCGCCGACGGCGTGGTCGAGACGCGACCGGGCGACGACGACCCTGCGGCCATCGATCTCATGCGCAAGCTCGCGATTCGTTCGCGCAAGCGCTGGCCTGCCGACACCGCGTTCGGCGCACCCCGCTTGATCCCCGTGTCCCCGGCGCAGACCTAGTGGGCGTGCAGGTCGTGGCGATGGTCGACGACCTCATGGACCGGTCGAAGGTGTCCGTCGCGGTGCCCGACGTGCGCTTCGCGCGCACGGCCGAGGGGTGTGCCGGCGCCGACGTGGTGATCATCGACCTCGCGAAGCACGGGGCCGTCGTCGCGGAGGTGCGGGCCGCAGTACCGAACGCGCGCATCCTCACCTTCGGCCCGCACGTCGACGACGTCGCATTCGCGAACGCGCGTGCCGACGGCGCCGACGCGACGCTCGCGCGTTCGTTGTTCTTCCGCGACCCCGCGGCCGCAATCGCGACCGGCGGGTCCTGAGCCCGCAGGGGCTGTCGCCGCTCCTCCCTGGTGATCGGCCTGGTGATCGGCCTGGTGATCGGCCTCGACAGGGGTCGGTCGGGCACAATGGTGCGTTCCCATGAACATGCCCGCGAATCCCCTCGCGCCCGGCGCCTCCGTTGCACTGGCAGCCGATTCCGAGCCGCGCACCACGCGGTGTCGCACGCGCGCGCTCCCACGCGGGCTGGTCGGGATGTTCCTCGTCCTGCTCGCGCTCACCTTCGTGCTCCGCTTCCCGGCGTTCTTCGTGCCGGTGTTCAATTCGGACGAGACGTTCCTGGCCACCCAGGCGCACGTGATCCGCGACGGCGGCCAGCTCTACGAAGACGCGGCCGACCGCAAACCGCCGGTCGTGCCCTACGTGTACGCGGCCACGTTCGCGTTCTTCGGCACCAGTGCGCTCTGGTCGGTGCGCATCGTGGCGATGGTCGCGGTCGCGCTCACCGCCTTGTTGCTCGCAGTCGAGGCGCGGCGGCGATACGGAGAGCGCGCGGGATGGATCGCGGGGTTGATGTTCGTCGGCGCGATGGTCGCCTTCGCGCCACAAGACGGACAAGCCGCGAACTTCGAAGTGTTCATGATCTTGCCCATGGTCGCGTCGATCATCTGCGCGCGACGCGGCAAAGGAGCCGCCGCGGGCGCGCTCATCGCGCTGTCGATGATGGCGAAGCAGACCGGCGCGGGCACGTTGCTGCCGGTCCTCTACCTCATGGCACGTGCGCGCGGGAAGCGCGGCGTGGGCGCGGTCGCGCTCGGGTTCTCGATCCCGACCGCGTTGGTTGCACTCGCGGTCGGTCCCGCGCAACTCGTGTACTGGGCGGTGCTCGGCAACGGCTCCTACGTCGGCGTCGACACCGCATCGGCCGCGGTGTTCACGTCGTTCGCGCTCATGACGTTCGGCTGGGTCGCGTGCAACGTGGCGTTGTTGTGGAAGCTCCCGCACGCGTGGCACGACCGTCGCGTGCGCGCCGACGACGGCCACACCGACACCGACCTCTGGCTCTGGCTCGTGTCGGCCGTGATCTCGGTCGCGATCGGCTTCCGATTCTTCGGCCACTACTACATGCAGCTGGTCCCGCCGATCACGTTGCTCGCGGCCGGCGCGCTCTCCCGGAGCTCGTGGCGCACCGCGAAGCTCACCCTCGTCGGCGCCGCGTGCTGTGCGGCGATCTTCTCGGCCGGCGGCTACTTCATCGCGCCGGTGTTCGGCGGTGAGCCGAAGTACGAGCACGTGAGCTCCTACCTCGCTGCCAACGCGCGGTCACACGACACGATCCTCGTGTGGGGAAGCGCGCCCGAGATCTACTGGGCGTCGGGGCTGCGGCCGGCGACGCGGTTCATCACCACCAACACGTTCCTCGCGGGCAACCACCCCGGCCGCACGCAGACCACCGCGCCGGCCTCCGACATCGATCCGCAGATGTGGGAGTACTTCTACGAAGACTTCCGCGCGCACCCGCCGCAGTACATCCTCGACACGTCGCCGGCCAAGGTGCGCGGCGCCGAGCACTCGCCGATCTCCGATTTCCCCACCTTCAATGCGATCGTCGACCGCGAGTACCACTTCGTGCGTTCGATCGACGGGATCTCGATCTACGAACGTCAGACGAGCGGCCAGGGCGTCGACCGGTAGTCGTCGGCGTAGGGAAATCCTTCGTCGAGCAACGCGCGGCCGCGATACACGACCGCTTCCACCTCCACCGCGGTGAGATGTTCGCGCAAGGTGTCGTGGAGCGCGCCGCCTTCGAGGTCGTCGAGCACCCGATCGATGTCGGCGGCCAGCGCGCCCGGCACCGGCTCTCCGGCGAAGTCCCAGATCACCGTGCGTAGCTTCCACGCGGGGTGGAAGGTGAGACCATGGTCGATGCCCACGACGATGTCGGTCGCCGCGTCGTGGAGGCAGTGCCCACCCTTGCGATCGGTGTTGTTGGCCAGCACGTCGAACGCGGCGAACTCGCGGAAGCGGTCTTCGCGCCCGGCGTACAACGTGAAGTAGTGCTCGTCGGGATCGTGTTCGATGAACTGCTGCACTGCGCCGATGCCGAGCGGACCGTCGCGCAGGATGGTGACCGGCACGATCCCCCACCCGAGCGCGGCCGACAGCTCGTACGCCGCGACCTCGCGGTGACACAACGACCCTTCGGGAAAGTCCCACAGTGGTCGTTCGCCGCGCTGCGGCTTGTAGATCGCGTGCATCGTGTCTTCACCGGTGCGTGCGTCCACGAGGAACGTGGCGTTCGAGGAGTAGCGCATCCGCCCGACCACTTCCAGCTCGGCCGCGGCGAGCTGCACGGCGACCTCTTCGGGCGTCAGTTCCACCGAGGACACGCGTGTCCCGCCGGATCCATGGGCTGCTCGCACAACGGGCACGGAGGACGTCCGCCGGCCACTGCGTCGACCCCGCGCGCCGCCATCGCGCGCACCTGCGCACGCGTCGCGTAGATCCGAGCGACGTAGCCGGGCTCGTCGTCGGACACTTCGAGGCTGTCGGCGTCGCCTCCGGCGGCGAACGACTCCGTCACGGGCTCGTCGCTCAGGTCGTCAGTGTCGTCGTCGGCTGGACGCTCGCGCAGTTCGATCAGCACGAGCTCGCGCTCCGGGTCGAACCCGAGGCCGATGAGCCGAGCACGGAACAACGGCACCGTCGGCTCCTGCAGCACTGCCGCCGCGGGCGCCACCGCGATCGGCACCTCGGGAAATTCGTCGGCGATGCGGTCGAGGAACGCGACCGCCTCGCTCGCCAACAACGCGACCTGCTCCTTCTCGACCAACACCGTGAGCTGGGCGCTCTCGGTGCGGGCCTGGATGTAGAAGGCGCGCGCGCCGGGCTGCCCGATCGCGCCCGCGCCGAGCGCGTCGACGTCGTCGAGCTCGATGATCTCAGCCATTCGCCGACACCGTGTCGTTCTCGGGTTCGGCCTCGGTCTCGGGCTCGGTCGGCGCCGCGTCGTCGGCCGTCGGTTCGGCCGTCGGTTCGGTTGGCCGCAATTCGTCGAGCGAACCGGTGTCGTTGCACTTGAGCATCGCGGCGCCGTGCGCGCCGAGCTCGAACACCGTGACCGACGCGGGCGACACGACGATGCGCTGGAACAAGTCGAGGTGCACACCCGTGTAGTGCGCGATCGCCGCCTTGATCGGATCTGCGTGCGACACCACCACCACGAGCTCACCGGGGTGATCGGCAACCACGCGCTCGAGCGCGCTCACCATGCGCGTCTGCATCTCGGTCATCGATTCACCCGACGGGAACCGCGCGCGCGACGGCGCGCGCTGCACCGTCTTCCAGAGGTCGGTCTTCACGAGCTCCGCGATCTTGCCGCCGGTCCACTCGCCGTAGTCGGCTTCGATCACACCGTCGAGCGCGCGCACCTCGAGGTCGTGGTGCTTGGCGACCGCGGCGGCCGTCTGCATCGTGCGCTCGATCGGGCTCGCATACACCACCGACACGGGGAGGTCGGCGAGGCGCGCACCGAGCGCGTCGGCTTGCTCACGCCCCTTGTCGGAGAGATCGATGCCGGGGGCCCGGCCCGACAGCAACGGCCCGGTCTGGGCGGTCACCGCGTGCCGGGCGAGGATCAATCGGGTGCCGCGCGGCTGCGCCTTGTTCTCGGCCACCCTGTTCTCGGCCGCCGGGCTCTCGGGCGCGGGGACACCGGCTTCGGCGGTGGAATCGGGATCGGTCACGCTCGGATCGTACCGGCGGCATGGAATTGGCCTCTCACCGCCTACCCTCCTCGACGTGACGCAGCCGATCAACCTCTCGCCGCAGGGCCTGCCCGAAACCGTGCTCGATCCCGAACCGGCCGACGCGCTCGCGGCGCTGCACGACGCCCTGGCCGCACCGCCGGCCGCACGCCGCGACGCGGTGTCGCACGTGGTGGCACGCTGGCCCCGCTTCCTCGACGCATGGGCGCGCGCCGGTCAGCTCGCGCGCGACGACGTCGAGGCATACGCCTACTTCCGCGTCGGATACCACCGCGGCCTCGATCGGCTCCGCCAGTCGGGATGGCGCGGATCGGGCTATGTGCGCTGGCGCCACGAGACGAACCGTGGGTTCCTGCGTGCGCTCGACGGCCTGCGCCGAACCGCCGGGGCCATCGGCGAGCTCGACGAAGAGGCCCGCTGCGACGAGTTCCTCCTCCAACTCGACCCCGCGTGGGACCGCTCGGATTCGGGGATCGAGAACTAATTTCGTACGCCAGAGAGTCGCCGCAGGCGATTCGGAGAACGGAGACACCGTGAAGCGCGCGCTCATCACCGGCATCACCGGTCAAGACGGGCGATTTCTCGCTCACTTCCTCGCCGAGAAGGGCTACCAGGTCCACGGGCTGATCCGCGGCCAGAACAACCCCAAGGCCGAGATGGTGTTGTCGGAGGTGCCGTCGCTCGAGCTCGTCGACGGTGACCTGCGCGACCTGTCGTCGCTCATCGCGGTGGTCGAGCAGGTGCAGCCCGACGAGGTCTACAACCTCGGCGCCATCAGCTTCGTGCCGCTCTCGTGGACCCAACCCGAGCTCACGTCGGAGATCACCGGCATCGGTGTGTTGCGCATGCTCGAAGCCGTGCGCATCGTCGGCGGCACGCAGAACAACCCGGTTCGCTTCTACCAAGCGTCGTCGTCGGAGATGTTCGGCAAGGTGCGCGAGACACCGCAGACCGAGCTCACGCCGTTCCACCCGCGCTCGCCGTATGGCGTGGCCAAGGTGTTCGGCCACGACATGACAGTGAACTACCGCGAGTCGTACGGGATGCACGCGTCTTCCGGCATCCTCTTCAACCACGAGTCCGAGAAGCGCGGACTCGAGTTCTTCTCGCGCAAGGTCACCAACTCGGTGGCACGCATCAAGCTCGGTCTCCAGGACACGATCAGTCTCGGCAACCTGGATTCCGCGCGCGACTACGGCTACGCGGGCGACTACGTCGAAGCGATGTGGCTGATGCTGCAGCAGGACGAGCCCGACGACTACGTGATCGCCACCGGCGAGACGCATCAGATGCGGGAGTTCGTCGACATCGCGTTCCGCCACGCCGGCTACGAAGACTGGTCGTCGTACGTCACGCAGGATCCGCGGTTCATGCGCCCCGCCGAGGTCGATCTCCTCATGGGCGACGCGAGCAAGGCACGCGACCGCCTCGGGTGGGAGCCGCGCGTGAGCTACGAAGGCCTCGTCAAGTTGATGTACGAGGCCGACCTCGCCGAGGAACGCGTGCGCGCCGAAGCCGGCAAGTAACGTCGCTCCGTGGCCGGCGCCACGCCGCTCGTCGGCGTGATCATGGGAAGCGATTCCGATCTCACCGTCATGCGCGGTGCGATCGACGTCTGTGCCGAGTTCGACGTTCCGTGCGAAGCGCACGTCGTGTCGGCGCATCGCACTCCCGACGCGATGTTCCTCTACGCACGCGGCGCCGCCGACCGTGGCATCCGCGTGATCATCGCGGGTGCCGGTGGCGCGGCGCACCTGCCGGGGATGACCGCGTCGCTCACCCCGCTTCCGGTCATCGGCGTGCCCGTCCCACTCGCGCACCTCGACGGTATGGACTCGCTCCTGTCGATCGTGCAGATGCCGCGCGGCATTCCGGTCGCCACGGTCGGCGTCGGGCGGGCCGACAACGCGGGTCTGCTCGCGGTGCGCATCCTCGGCGCTTCCGACCCTGCACTGCGCGCAAAGATGCACGCGTACCAGGCCGGCCTCGTCGACCAAGTGGCGGCCAAGGAAGCGCAGCTCCAGAAGGACCTCGGCAAGAAGTAGCGCGGGCCCGAAGGTTTCAGGTGCCGGTGAAGTTCGGGGGGCGCTTCTCGACGAAGGCGGTGATGCCTTCGTGCGCGTCGTTGGTGCGCGCCGCCTCGATGATGCCGTCGGCTTCGCGAGCCAGGTGCGTCTCGAGCGTGTCTTCCAAGCTCGTGTGCATCAGTCGCCGGGCGGTCGCGAACGCGAGCGTCGGGCCCGCTGCGATCGTCGTGGCGAGCGCCGCGGCCGCGTCGTGCACCTCGTCGTCGGGCACGACGCTGGTGACGATTCCGAGGTCGAGGGCTTCCGCGGCGGTGAGCACGCGATTCGTGAGGGTGAGCTCGAGCGCTCGTTTCACCCCCACGATGCGCGGCAGGAACCAGCTCGACGAACCGTCGGGCGTGAGCCCGATGTTGGTGTACGCCATGACGAACTTCGTCGACTCGCTCGACACCACGAGGTCGGACGCGCACACGAGGCCGAGGCCGGCACCGGCCGCGACACCGGTCACGGCGCAGATCACCGGTGCCTTCCCGCGCGTCAACATCGTGATCGCGCGGTGCAGCGACGGCAACATCCCGTGCATGAGATCGGGCAGGTCGCCACCCAACATCTCGGAGAACCGCTTCACGTCGCCGCCCGCGCTGAAGCGCGGACCGCTTCCGGAGAGCAACACCGCGCGCACCGTTGGGTCGACCCCGATCTCGGTGGCCGCGGCCAGTAGGTCGGCGGCCATCACGTCGTTGATGGCGTTGGCGTCGTCGGGCCGATGCAGCGTGAGGTGCGCGACGCCGTCGCGCACCTCGTAGCGAATCGCGTCGTAGGTCATGCGCGCGGATGTTACGACAACGGAGTCGGGCCCGGCCTTCCGGCC
>JBEVLJ010000227.1:0-3965 GCA_040509195.1 Acidimicrobiia bacterium | reverse complement strand
GGGGAGCGCGCTGTCGCAGGTGGTGGCGAAGTTCGTCGGCCCCGACTTCGTGGCGGCAGAGGACGAGTCGTCGTCGCTCTTGGTGAGCTGCAACAGGGCGAAGAGCGCGCCGAGGATCACCAGCGCGATCACGATGTTCCGACCGGTCTTGAACTGGCGCCGGCGCTTCTGCTCGGCTTGGATCGCCTCGCGGCGAGCGTCGCGGTTCTGGCGCTGACGTTCTCTCTTGGTGGCCTTGGGCACGGCGGGGGAGTTTAACCACGGCCCAAACGGCCGAAGAACCACGAAGGTGCGCCGGTACCCTGGCGGGTCGTGACCTTGCTGGTGCAGAAGTTCGGCGGCTCGTCGGTGGCCGATGCGGAGCGCATCCGCGCCGTGGCCGAACACGTGGTGCGCACCCGCCGCGCGGGCCACGAGGTCGTCGTGGTCGTCTCGGCCATGGGCAAGACCACCGACGACCTCGAGCGTTTGGCCCACGACGTTGCCGACGCGCCGGCTGCCCGTGAGATGGACATGCTGCTCACCTCGGGGGAGCGCATCTCCATCGCGCTGCTCTGCATGGCGATCATCGACCAAGGTGAGCCGGCGGTGTCGTTCACCGGTTCACAGGCGGGGATCGTCACCGACACCGCGCACCGCAAGGCGAAGATCCTGGAGATCAAGGGCGACCGTCTGCGCGACGCCTTGGCCGAAGGCAACGTCGCGGTGGTCGCCGGGTTCCAGGGTGTGTCGACCGAGCAGAACATCACCACCCTCGGTCGAGGTGGGTCCGACACCACCGCAGTCGCACTCGCAGCTGCGCTCGACGCCGAGGTGTGCGAGATCTACACCGACGTCACCGGCGTGTTCACCGCTGACCCGCGCATCGTGCCTGATGCCCGTCGCCTCGACCGTCTCTCGTACGACGAGATGCTCGAGATGTCGGCCACTGGCGGCCGCGTGCTCGCGCTTCGCTCGGTCGAGTTCGCCCGCAACTACGCAGTGCCCGTGCACGTGCGCTCCAGCTTCACCTGGGAGCCGGGCACCTGGGTGCAGGAGGAAGACGCCACCATGGAACAGCCGATCATCTCCGGGGTCACCCACGACACGTCAGAAGCCAAGGTCACCATCTTCCGCGTGCCCGACCGCCCGGGGATCGCCGCGTCGGTGTTCCGTGCACTGGCCGACGCCAACGTGAACGTCGACATGATCGAGCAGAACGTGTCGACCGACGCGCACACCGACATCTCGTTCACCGTGCCGCGTGACGAGCTGTCGCGCGCGACGGAGGTGGTCGACAAGGTGGTCGTCGACGTCGACGCGGGTGGCGCGAGCTACGACGCCGCCATCGGCCGCGTGTCGCTCGTGGGCGCGGGCATGAAGAGCAACCCTGGTGTGGCTGCGCAGATGTTCGAGACGCTCGCGTCGGAGCACGTGAACATCGAGATGATCTCCACCTCGACGATTCGCATTTCGTGCGTCGTCAACGAGACCGACGTCGAGCGCGCGGTTCGCGCCCTGCACGCGGCGTTCGAACTGGAGACCTCGTCGTGACGGGGAGCGGGAACGACGTGAGTGTCGGAATCGTCGGTGCGACCGGCGTGGTCGGCACGTTGATGCTCGAGCTGCTCGAGGAGCGTTCGTTCCCAGTGGGTGAGCTGCGCGCGTTCGCGTCGCCGCGCTCGGTTGGTCGAGTGCTGCCGTTCGCGGATCGCGACGTCACGTGCGAGGTGTTGAGCGAAGGTTGCTTCGACGGTCTCGACTTCGTCGTGATCGACGTCGACGACCCACTGGCGCTCGAATGGGCGCCGCAGGCCGCGACTGCAGGCGCACGCGTCGTCGACAAGTCGGCCGCGTTCCGCATGGAGCCCGACGTTCCGCTGGTGATCGCCGAAGTGAACCCCGACGACGTGCGCGACATGCCGCGCGGCATCGTGTCGTCGCCCAACTGCACCACGACGGTGCCGTTGGTCGCGTTGGCGCCGCTGCACCGCGCCGCGGGCATCAAGCGCATGGTGGTGTCGAGCTACCAGTCGGTGTCGGGCGCTGGGCAGCCCGGCGTGCACGAGCTCGACGAGCAGTGGACGAAGGGTGCGGGCCAGGCCGACCGCTTCCTCACCGCCGGCGCCCACGGCCCACTCGCCGCGGGCGACGTGTGGGCGAAGCCGATCGCCGGCAACGTGATCCCACTGGCGGGTTCGGTGAAGGAAGCCGGCTACACGTCGGAAGAGTGGAAGATGGTGCGCGAGACGCGCAAGATCCTCCACGCCCCCGACATCCAGGTGAGTTGCACGTGTGTGCGCGTGCCGGTGTACGTGGGCCACGGTGTGTCGGTGAACGTGCAGTTCGAACAGCCGCTGTCGCGCGCCGATGCCGTCGAGATCCTCGCGGGCGCGCCGGGTGTGCAACTCGCCGACGGTGGCGACGGCGCACCCACGCCGATGGAAGCCGCGGGCATCGATCCCGTGCTGGTCGGTCGCGTGCGCGAGGACCCGTCGCAGGAGAACACGCTCGATCTCTGGGCCACCGGCGACAACCTGCGCAAGGGTGCCGCGCTCAACGGCATCCAGCTACTGGAACTCCTCGTCGCCCTCTGACCCTTCGCCATCGTCACCGTTCCCGAGCGTGGCGAGGTCGGCGCCGAGCGGTGCGCGGTTCGTGCCGTACATGCTCACCAAGCGCGCCACGAGCGTGACGAGGAACACCTGGCCGAGCAGTGCTTCGATCGTCACGAGGACCCGACCGCCGTCGGTGGCAGTGGTGAGATCGCCGTAGCCCACGGTGGTCATGGTGATGAAGCTGAAGTACAGGAACTCGATGTTGCTCTGGATGCCGGGCTGCGTGAAGAACGTGCCGTGATCGAAGTTGTCGCACGCCTGGTAGATGCCGGCGAACGCGATGCCGAGCATCACGTACACGCACACCGCGCCGAGGATGGTTTCGGTGCCGATGGTCTCGTGGCGCAGGATGCGGTTCAGGATCACCACGGGCGCCGACAGCACGAGCACGAAGATGATGAACGTGGAGCCGTCGTTGCCCTTGTGGTCGAACAGGGCTTGCAGGAACGTCGAGATCGTGGCGAACCCGACGAGCGCGATGCCCACCCGGAAGCCACGCTCGCGGACGTGTGACGTGTGCAACGTGAGCAAGAAGGTGAACCCGAGCACCACGGTCACGATGAAGCGCTCCCAGAGTGAGCGCTGCAGCACGGCGACGACGATGTAGCTGGCGATGATCACGCACAGCAGCAGGCTGTAGGTGTCGCCGCGACGGAGGCGTTCGCTGAACGCGCCACGGGTGTAGTGCAGACGGTAATGGTGGTCGGGGTTGTGCGTGTTGGGAGGCGACACCCCTCGAATGGTGGCACGGCGCGCGCGCGAGAACGGTGATGCTTCGCGCGTCGACGGACGCGTTCGAGGGGCGTCGAGTTGGCGTCAGACCGCGGAGCGGTACATGCGCGCCGCGCGCGCTTCTCGCACAGCTTCGCTCAGCAACGAGCGTGCATCGTCGTGGCCGCCGCTCAAGGAGATGCCGATCGTGCAGTCGATGCGCGCGTGCGACACGATGCGACGAATGATCTGCGCAGCGTCGGCATCCACGCTGACCTGGTTGCACACGATCACCAGGGTGCGTTCGTCGATGCGGGCGATCGTGTCGTCCATGCGGAGACGTTCCGGAGCCGCAGGACCACGGCGCGGAGGTCGGTGATGAGCCCGCGATGAGCGCGCACGTCGCCGAGCACGGCGACCATCACCTGACTCTTGTTGCGCGCCGAGCGGGAGAGCGCGACGGCGGTGCGGTCGATGAGGAGCGGCCAGCCCGGCAGGCGCGTCTGTGTGTCGAACAACGACTCGTACGTCCGGCTCGCGGCAGGAGGAATCACCTGCCCGTGCGGCTGCATCATGTCTCCCCCATTGGTCGGATCGGGGCACGACTTGACCGTCAGCTGGAGAAGATTTGGTCAGCCGTTGGCATCCGGCATCGGC
>JBEVLJ010000226.1:0-2650 GCA_040509195.1 Acidimicrobiia bacterium | reverse complement strand
TTCCACGCCGGCGACGGCAACTTGCACCCGATCATCGTGTTCGACGCGCGTGAGCCAGGGATCTGGGAGCGGGTGCACCGTGCTGGCGACGAGATCCTCGCGGTGTGCGTTGCCGCGGGCGGCGTGCTCTCGGGCGAGCACGGCATCGGCCTGGAGAAGCGGGAGGCGATGCCCCTCGTGTTCTCGGTCGACGACCTCGACGCTCAGGCGCGCCTGCGCGACGCGTTCGACCCCGCCGGTCGCGCGAACCCCACCAAGGTGCTCCCCGCGGGCAGCCGGTGTGGCGAGCTGCAGCGCATCCCCGACGGAGCCTGGGTGTGAACGCCGTTCGACGCAATCGCGAGCTCGACCTGCTGTGCGAGACCGTGCGGGCATCCGACGCAGTGGCTGCGGTCGGTGCGCGCACCCTGTGGGAGGTCGGCGGCACGATCGAACCGGGATTCACTCCAGTGCATGCGCCCGTTGGCATCGAGCGGTTCGATCCTCGTGAGCTCACCGTCACGGTGGCCGCGGGTACCACCGTGGCCGAGTTGGCCGCGACGCTCGCGGCCGACGGGCAGGAGTGCCCGCTCGACCCTCGCGACCCCACCGCCACCGTGGGCGGGGTGTTGGCGGCAGGGTTGTCGGGGCCACGTCGTCTGCGGCACGGCCCGTTGCGAGATCGTGTGCTCGAAGTGCACTTCGTCAACGCCGACGGGCGAATCATCAAAGCGGGTGGTCCCACGGTCAAGAACGTCACGGGGTTCGACCTCCCGCGCCTGCTCGTGGGCTCGCTCGGCACGATCGGCGTGATCACGCAGGTCATCCTGCGGTGTCAACCGCTTCCGTCCACTGCGGAGTGGTGCACCACCTCCATCGACCCTCGTGAGGTCCGGCGACGTCTGTTCCGCCCGTCGTGCGTCGCCTGGGACGGTGAGGTCACGTCGGTGTTGCTCGAGGGAGTACGGGACGACATCGAGCGTGAACGGCGCGCCATCGACGCCGTGCCCACCGTCGTCGCCCCGCCGTATCCCGACGGACCCCATCGCGGGAGGGTGTCGGTGCGCCCGGGGGCCGTCCTCGACCTCGGGGATCAGCTCCGGCGCATCGACGGCGTGCGGTGGCTCGGAGAGCTCGGCGTGGGCACGGTGCACGTCGCGACCGACACCGAAGCAGCGCTGGGGGAGGCACGAACGGCCGCCGCCACCGTCGGCGGTTGGCTGCTCCGTGAGGCGGGCGCTCCCGGACTCGACGGGTTCGGCATGACGAGTCCGAACGCGGCATTGCTGGCGCGCGTGCGTGATGCCTTCGACCCGACCCACAAGTTCGGCCGCGGCCGCCTCGACACCGTGATGAAGTCGAACGCTCATGTGGAGATCGAAGGTGTACGTGGCTGAACGTGTACGGGAGGTCGACCGTCCGCTTGGGCTCGACGACGACGAACTCGTCGCCTGCGTCTCGTGCGGTCTGTGCCTCCCGCACTGTCCGACGTACCGCGTCACCGGACTCGAGTTCGCGTCACCGCGTGGGCGTATCGCCGCGATGCGTGCCGTGGAGTTCGACGCGGCGCCGATCGACGCCGAGTTCGGCACCGCAATGGACGAGTGCGTGCAGTGTCGTGGGTGCGAGACCGCGTGCCCGTCCGACGTGCAGTTCGGCCATCTGATGGAAGGCGCACGCGCCGCGCTCCAGCGCAACCCACCGCCGGAGGAGTCCCGAGCGGCCGCGGCGGGCCAACGGGCGCGTCGAACCGCCGAGTGGTTGGCGTACGTGGTCGTGTTGCCGCGGCACGGTGTGTTGCTCGCCCTGACGTGGGCGGCGTGGTTGGCGCAACGTCTCCACCTGGTGCCGCGACGGTTCGGCCTTCCCCGCCTCACCCGCGCGTCGTTGCGCACACCGCTGGTCGCCGACGCGCACGCCGACACGTTCTTGTTCACCGGATGCGTGATGGATGCGTGGCAACGCGACGTGCACCGCGCGGCGTTGCAGGTGATGCGCGCCACCGGCGCCCGTGTCGGTCTCCCCGGCCCTGGTGGCGCCTGCTGCGGCGCACTGCACGTACACGCGGGCCGCGTCAAGCAAGCTCGACGCCTGGCGCGACGCGTCATCCGCTCCGTACCGGCGACGGGCGCGGTCGTGGTCGACAGCGCGGGATGCGGTGCTGCCATGAAGCACTACGGCGAGCTGCTCGACACCGACGATGCGCGCGCGTTCTCGGCTCGCGTGTTCGACTTCTCGGAGTGGGTCGCGGCGCAACCGTCGCTCCCACTGCACCACAGCGACCAGCCGGTGGTGATCCAAGACCCGTGTCACCTCCGCCACGTGCAACACGCAGAGAACGCGGTGCACACGCTCTTGAGCCGGGGTTACCCGTGCCGCCCCGTTGACGACGAGGGCCTGTGTTGCGGCGCGGGTGGCGCGTATGCAGTGTGGCAACCGCGCCTGGCGGGGCTGATCCGGGACCGCAAGGTCGCAGCGATCCGCAATGCCGCCACTGGCACCGGCACCGCGCCGCTGGTCGCATCGGCGAATCCTGGGTGCGCGATGCATCTCGGCGCGGGTGGGCTCGACGTGCGCCACCCGGCGGAACTGCTCGCCGATCTGCTCCTGGAGGAACGCCTCGTCACCGATTCCGAAGCGTCGAAAGGACCTGACCATCGTGCGTGACGCC
>JBEVLJ010000225.1:0-4871 GCA_040509195.1 Acidimicrobiia bacterium | reverse complement strand
CGACGTGAACGACGCGATGTTCGCCCTTGGGTTCACCGACTACTGGGACACCTATTTCGCCGGCCGCGCCGCGCCGCTCGGCGAGGTTCCGGCGGAGGTCGTGGATGCGCTCTTCTACAACTTCGCTCCCGGTGAGGTGGCGCGCCACATTCCCGAGGTGTGGCGGATCACCACACCAGAGGCGGCGATCGCCGCCCGCAACGCGGGTTGCGCGCACGCGTTGCGGCGCATCCTCGGTGACCAGGTCGACACGCCCGCATTCGCGCGCGCCTCCGACTTGTTGACCAAAGCGGCGACGAGCGCGCCGGTCGAGGGCCGGCCGATGTACGCCGCGCTGCGCACGATCCCGGTTCCGGGCGACGTGGTCACACGGCTCTTCCACGCCGCATCGTTGCTGCGCGAACACCGTGGCGACGGGCACATCGCGGCACTCATGATCGACGGTGTTGGTGGACTCGAAGCCCACGTGCTTCTGGCGCTCGCTATGGACATGCCGGCGGCGCAGTTCGGACGCATCCACCACCTCCCTGCCGCGCAGCTCGACGCGGTGATCGACGGCATGCACGATCGTGGGCTGATCGGTGAAGACGGTTGGCTGAGCGACGAGGGCCGCGCGGTCAAGCAACGCATCGAAGACCGCACCGACGACTTGGCGGCGATTCCCTACGAGTCCCTCGATGCGACCGAGCTCGACGAGCTCGTCTCCACGTTGGAGCCTCTCGCGGCGCGGCTGCTCGCGGCTCAGTAGCGCGGCTTCGATCGTTACGGGTGGATCACGTCGTGCAACTCGTAGAAGCTCTGTCGGTGCGGCGGGTCGAAGCCACTGTCGGCGTCGTTCATGAGATCCATCACGACCGGCATGAGCTGACCGTCGATGAACGCCTGCGCCTGCGCCTCCGACTCCCACACGTCGAGGATGCGGAAGACGTTGAGCTCGTCGTCGAACCCAGCGGTGTGGATCACCAGACCATCAGGACGAACATCGCGACCGATTCGTTCGGCAACCGCGTCGTAGTTGGCGGTGGCGTGATCGCCGGGTTCGATGTTCCACTCCTGCACGAAGACCACGGCCATGTCGTTCCGCTCCTTCATTCAGCGCTGCCCGACGACGCGACGCTACGTCGCGTACGACCTGTCGTACAGCGGCGCATTGCCGACGGTACGGTGCACGCCGATGGCCAAGTTGATCCATGTCACGAACGTGTCGCTCGACGGCTACATCGAGGATGCCGACGGCGGTTTCGATTTCGCCGCTCCGTCTGACGAGTACTTTGCGTTCATCACCGACCTCGTCCGGCCGGTCGGCACCTGGCTGTACGGCCGACGCTTGTACGAGTCGATGGCGGTCTGGGAGACCGACTCGTCGCTCGCCGCGCAGTCCGACCTGTACGCCGACTTCTCGAGCGTGTGGAGCTCGGGCGACAAGGTGGTGTACTCGACGACGTTGGATGAGGTGTCGACCGCGCACACGCGGATCGAACGTCGGCTCGATCTCGACGCGGTGCGAGCGATGAAGGCGTCATCGGACCACGACCTCACCGTCGGGGGAGCGAACCTCGCCGCGCAGGTGTTCGACGCGGGGTTGGTCGACGAATGTCATCTGTTCGTCGGGCCGGCCGTCGTCGGCCGCGGCAAACCTGCGTTCGCGAACGAACATCGATTGCGGCTCGAGCTGATCGACGAACGCCGCTTCGACAACGGCGTCGTGTACGTCCGGCATCGCGTCGTGAACTGACGCGCTGAGCACGCAGCGCGCGCGTCAGACGGCGTCGGACGTGAAGAGATTCAGGCCGAGGGCTTCGGAGAGGTACTGCGTGACGAGTTGGCCGCGCACGCTGTTGCCGGCCCCGTCGAGCGGCGGGGAGAAGACGCCGAGGCCACCTTTTCCGGGTGCGATCGTGACGATGCCGCCACTCACGCCGCTCTTGCCGGGGAGGCCGCAGTCGTAGAGCCAGTCGCCGCTGCGCTCGTACAACCCCGACGTGGCGAGCACGGCGAGCACACGCTGGCAGGTCGCAACGTCGACGACCCGCTCGCGGGTCACCGGGTTCACGCCGCCGTCGGCCAAGGTGGCGCCCATCACCGCGAGGTCGTGCGCGGTCACCGAGATCGAACACTGCAACGTGTAGCGCTCGATGGTCTCGACCGGGTCCGCGTGGAGGAAGCCGTAGCCGTCGAGCAGGTGCGCGATGCCTTGGTTGCGATCGTTGGTCGAGGCCTCCGACTCGAACACGTCCTCGTTGAGTGCGAGGTTGCGCCCCGCGAAGCGCGACAGCCCGTTTCGCACGAAGTCCCAACGCGCCGCCGCGTCATCGCCGGGCACCAGGCTGGTGGTGGCGATCGCGCCCGCATTGACCATCGGGTTCATCGGTCGACCATCGTTGAGCTCGATTGCCATGATCGAGTTGAACGCCAGCCCGGTGTTGTTCACGCCGAGCGCAGCGCGTGCGGCCTCGTGACCGATTGCGTCGCACACCAACGCGAACACGAACGGCTTCGAGATGCTCTGGATCGAGAAGGGTCGCTCGGTGTCGCCCACCGCCGCGGTGCGCCCGGCCACGCCGGCCACACAGATGCCGAACCAGTCGGGTGACGCTTCGGCGAGGATCGGGATGTAGTCGGCCACCGCGCCGTCCGACACGGGCGCGTAGCGCTGGTGTGCGTCGGCGACGAGCTCGAGCACCCGTTCGACGTCGGGAAGGTCACCAGTCGACACGTGCGCACGCACCGGCGGGCCAGGCAAGGAGTTCACGGCCGCGAACCGTAACGGGTCAGGCGCGCTGCCGGGCACACGCGCGGCATTGGTCAGCCGAAGTCCATGCCTTCGAGCTGCGCGGCGGGTTGGATGTCGGGGAGGCGTCGCATGCGGAACGCGTTGAGGAAACCCACGAAGCTGGCGAGGGCGGGGACCAACAACGCGACCTGCAATGAACGGTCGCGTGCTTCGGCGTTGATGTCGAGGATCTCGGCCTGCACGTCCTTCGGCTCGTCGGCGATCTGACTCGCCAGCTTGGTGTTGCTCATCACCTCGGCGTCGTGCTCGAGCGTTGCCGAGATCTGCGCTTGTTGTGACGCCGGGATGACGTTGCTGTCTTCCGTCAACGTGGTGAACGTGAACGACAGCGCGGCGAGCATCACGCCGCCCGCGACCGCGAGGCCGAACGACAGACCGAACGATCCCGCGGCGGAGTTCACGCCCGCGGCTTCGCTCACCCGTGCCTCCTCGATGGGAGACAACGTGTAGTTGTTGAGTTGCGAGACGAGGAGCCCGAGGCCCGAACCGGTGATGAGCAGTGGCACGAACAACCACCATCCCGAGTCGGACCGTGGCACGAGCGGGATGATCGCGACCATCCCGATCGTGCTGAGCGCGAATCCGACCAGCACGAGGTTGGCCGGTCGCCGCTTGCCCGAACGCCTTCCCGCGATCAGGGCGACCGCGAACATGCTCAACGACAGCGGTGCGAGCGAGAGGCCTGCCTGCATCGCGTCGTACTCGAGCGTCATCTGCAGGAAGATCGGGAGCACGATCATCGCTCCACCGAGCGTGATCTGCTGCAGCATCTGCTGCGACACACCCAGTTGGAAGTGCGGGAACCGGAACAGATCTGGATCGACCAACGTGACCTTGCCGGTGCGCTTGCGCCTGACCAGCCACCATGCGAACACCCCGAGCGAGACCGCGCCGAACGCCATGAGGAGCGCGACGTACTCGCCGCCTTCCTGCCACACCAGGATGCCGAGCACGACGCCACCCATGCCGACGACCGACAGCGCCGCACCGACCACGTCGACCTTGCGCTCGCCCGTGTATTCGACGTCGCGGATCAAGCCGAGTTGCGAGAGCACCACGACGATGATCACCACTTCGAGCCCGAAGCCCACGCGCCACGACAAGTAGGTGGTGACGAAGCCGCCGAGCAGCGGGCCGACCGCCGCCGCGATCGCGGCCGACGCGCCCACCATCGCGTAGGCACGCGTGCGCGCCGCACCGTCGAAGTTGCCGTGGATCAACGACTGCATCGCCGGCAGCAGCAGCGACGCGCCGAGCCCGCCGATGATCGCCCAGAACACGATCACAGCCGTGAGCCCCTGCGCCAACGTCATCGCCAGCGCGCCGATCGCGTACGCGAGGAGACCGATGACGTAGGCCTTCTTGCGGCCGATGAGGTCGCCCACCTTGCTGCTGATCAGGATGAACGCGGCCGACACGAGCGCCTCGAGTGCGATGGCGGACTGCACGCCGCTGACCGTGGTGCCCAGGTCGTGCACGACCGCGGAGATCGACACGTTCATCAGTGACGTGTCGACGACGAGCACGAACATCGCCATCGCGAGCAGGATGGAGAGTCGGGTGCTCCCCGACGAAGGGGCGTCGTTCGCCGCGGCGGGCACGGGCGGAGCGTAGAGGCACGGCGTGTGACGGTCCACCACCTAGCGACCTGGGATACTGACTCCGGTCAGCGTTGCCGACAGCACGAGGAAATGCTCTGGATGACGGGCTACCCCGACCGTGCCCTCGAGCTCGCGAACGAAGCGATCAGCATCGCGACGCGGCTGCACCATCCGCAGAGCCTCGCCTACGCGCACTTCCACTCCGGGCTGATCCTTGCCTGGTTGCGCGAACCCGAGCACGCAGCCGAACATGCCGTGGCAGTGATCGCCCTTGGCGAGGAGCACGACCTCCAGGTCTGGGCGGCGGTGGGCCGATGTCTGCACGGCGTCGCGCTCGCGGCGACCGGCACCGTCGACGAGGGCATCGCCATCTTCGAGGCCGCGATGGAGCGATATCAGGAGCTGCAGAGCCCGCCGGTGTTCTGGCCTTCGTTGCTGCACTTCCGTGCCATGATGCTCGGCCTGCTCGGCCAGCC
>JBEVLJ010000224.1:0-7136 GCA_040509195.1 Acidimicrobiia bacterium | reverse complement strand
CGCATGTAGCGTTCGGTCGCCTCGCGCGTCGACGGGTCGTCCCACGACAACGGCAGATGCACGGTGCGGCTCTCGACGACGACCGCGTCGAGCGACGGCAGGTCGTCTTCCGCGCGGAGCAATCGGTCGAGGACCGACGCGCGGGTGGTGGTCGTCGGATCGAACTGCACTTGCAGCGAGCGGATGCCGGGCGTGAGCTCGACCGTGTCGAAGGTTGGCTCGGCATCGATCCACGAGGCCAACGCGTGTGCGCGCAGCCGCAGGTCGAAGTCGATCGCCATCGGGCCGTACTCCACGAGCACCGCATGATCGCCCTGCGCGCGATACGTGACCTGGGGTACGTCACCGCGCGCCGATCGGGTTGCCAGCACGGTCGGGCCGGGTTTGGTGCGACGACGGAGCGTTCGCCGCGGCGCGGCGGGTCGACGCAGATCGGCCAGGTCAGCCGTACGCTCGTCGGCGCGCGCGCGTGCTTCGTCGAGGTCGACCGACACGAAGCGCACGCGATCGCCGGGTGCGAGTTGCCCGAGCTTCCATCGATCGTCGGCGATCACGGTGACCGGACAGGTGAACCCGCCGAGACTCGGTCCGTCGGGCCCGAGCACGATGGGCATGTCGCCGGTGAAGTCGACCGCGCCGACGGTGTACGGCGTGTCGTGCACGTTCGACGGATGAAGCCCCGCCTCGCCGCCGTCGGCGCGGGCCCACTCGATGCGCGGACCGACCAGCCGCACCCCCGTGCGCGACGAGTGGTGGTGCACGCGCCAGTCGGCTGCGTAGAACGCCTCCATCCCCGCGTCGGTGACGAAGTCGGGTGCTGCGTGCGGGCCGTCGATCACCGCGAGCTCCCACGTGTCGGTGATCTCTGGGATCAGTTCGGGATCGGCCGCGTCGAGCGCATCGGACTCAGCCTGGATGGCGTGACCGAGATGCACGACGTCGCCGGTGCGCAGTTCGCGGCCCGCGTGGCCGCCGAACCCACCGAGGGTGAAGGTTGCGGCCGAACCGAGCACGGTGCCGACGTCGATCCCACCGCGCACCAGGAGATAGGTGCGCAGGCCTGCACCGGTGCGAGCGCCGAGGGTGAGCGTCTGGCCGGCATGGACCTCGAACGGCGTCCAGTGTGCGACCGGCGTGCCATCGCACGACGCGTCCATCGGCGCGCCGGCAACGCACACGGTGGCATCGCACGCGAATCGGAGCGTTGGTCCGGCCGCGGTGCACTCGAGCCCGGCCGTGCCCTCCGGGTTGCCGACGAGACGGTTCCCGAGTCGGAACGAGCGGTCGTCCATCGGACCACTCGGGGGTACGCCCACATGCCACAGCCCGAGACGCCCGGGGTGGTCCTGCACGGTGGTGTTGCCGGCGGCGATCACGTCGAAGGAGCGCGTTTCGTAGCGGTGATGCTCCAACGTGGAAGTGGTGACGGTGCCCGAGCGGAACTCACCGCCATCGACGAACGACGCGAGCAGCTCGCGGTTGGTCTCGACGCCGCGCACCGACGTGCGCGCGAGGGCATCGCACAGCGCGTCGACCGCCGCGGCACGCGTGTCGGCGTGCACCACGATCTTGGCGAGGAGCGGGTCGTAGTGCGGCGTGACCTCCGTGCCGGAGCGCACCCACGTGTCGACTCGCACGTCGGTGGGCCAGATCGCCTCGGTCACCATTCCGGGACACGGCGCGAAGTCGTGCGCGGGGTTCTCGGCGTACACGCGAGCTTGGATGGCGTGACCTCGGCTGGTGGTCGCGGTGTTGCCGTCGCGGAGGAACGACGTGTCACCGTCGGCCGCGCGCACCATCCACTCGACGAGGTCGACACCGGTGACTGCTTCGGTGATGGTGTGCTCCACCTGCAGCCGGGTGTTCACCTCCAAGAAGTGGAACTCATCGGTGTCGACGTCGAGCACGAACTCGACCGTTCCAGCGGATCGGTACTTCTCCGGCTCGAGCAACGCGCGAGCCGCGTCAGCGAGCGCGACCCGGGTCGCCTGGTCCAACCCGGGCGCCGGTGTCTCTTCGACCACCTTCTGGCGCCGGCGCTGCGTCGAGCAGTCGCGCTCACCGAGGGTGACGACCGTGCCCATGCCGTCGCCGAACACCTGCACTTCCACGTGGCGCGCACGGGTGATGAGACGTTCGAGGAACACCGCTCGGTTGCCGAACGCCTGCGCGCTCTGCTGCATCGCGCGGGCCACCACCTCGCCGAGACCGTGCGGATCGTCGCAGACGAGCATGCCGATGCCACCGCCACCGGCGACGCTCTTCACCAACAACGGGAACCCGACGCTCGATCCAGCGGCAACGGCGTCGTCGACGTCGGTGAACGCCTCGGTGCCGACGGGGAGGGGGATGCCGGCGGCAACCGCGGCGGCGCGCGCTTCGTCTTTCCCGCCGAACCGGCGGATCTGCTCGGGCGTCGGCCCGATGAACACCAGTCCGGCGGCCTCAACCGCGGCGGCGAAACGGTGATCCTCGGCGAGGAACCCGTAGCCGGGGTGCACGCCCTCGACCGCGTGGGCTGCGGCGATCTCGAGCAGCCGATCCGCCGATCGGTATCCGAGCTCGGCGTTGCCGAGTGACACCGCGGTGGTGGCGAGGTCGCAGTGCAACGAGGCACGGTCGACGTCGGTGAACACCGCGACCGACTCGATGCCCATCCGATCAAGGGTGCGGATGATTCGACACGCGATCTCACCGCGGTTGGCGACCAGGACCTTCTCCACGGTCAGCGACTGATCACGAGTTGGATCGGTGTGGGGTCGAAGCCATTGCAGGGGTTGTTCACCTGCGGGCAGTTGGAGATCACGACGAGCACGCGCATGTGCGCGCGCAGGTCGACGTACAGACCGGGCGCCGAGATCCCGTCGACGATGCCGAGCGTGCCGTCGGCCTCCACCGGGACGTTCATGAACCAGTTGAGGTTGCTCGTCATGTCGCGCTTGCCCATGCCGCGCCACGAGTGCGCCAACAAGAAGTTGTCGACGCACGCGTGCTCGTGGCGGGTGTGGAACCCGTAGCGCAGCGCATTCGACTCCCGACTGCACGCGCCACCGATGGTGTCGTGGCGCTCGCACGTGGACTCGGTGATCGTCATCATCGGGCGCCCCTCGTTGGAGAGCAGCTGCGAGCCCGCGACGAGGAACAGGTTGCCCTGGGCGACGATCGTGTCGGGCGCGCTGTACCGCTCGGCCGTGTCGTCGGCGTTGTAGAGGATGCAGTCGACGGCCTGGTTGCCGGCGAGGTCGATGATGCGAAGTGTGCAGCCCGGCTCGACGACGTGGGCCCACGGTGCGCGCGCATCGAGCACTTCGTCGTACAGCACCGAGTGCTCCATGCTCACGACGCGCCGCCTGAGTCCGAGCGCGAGGCCGTGCCCAGCAGGCTTTCCTCGGTCTGGAGGAAGGCGCGCTCGCCTTCGGGGGTCGCGCTCCACGCCGGATCGCTACGGTCGGTCGCCGCATCACTCCACGCCGAGACCCGCAACGGGGTCACGGAGTAGGTGTCACGCGGATCGAGCACGTGTGGCGTGTTGGCCACCACGACCAGCACCGGGAGCTCGGCGCGCAGCTCGACGTAGGCACCGGCATGCGACGCGTCGCCCACGAAGCGCAACGAACCGTCGGGCTCCACCACGACGCTCTTGAAGAAGTTGACGTTGGGCACGATGTCGCGTCGGTCGAGCCCGTGCTTCGCGAGCGCGACGGCGAACCGATCCCGCGCGTTCGGGTGCTCGCCGTGCACCGAGCCCGTGCCGTACCGCGCTTCGTTGCGCACGAGCGTGGACGCGCCGCACAGGGCGTCGTGGGCGCCGCACGTGTCGGCCACCACCGACATGAGCACTCGACCCATGTCGGAGAGGAGCAACGATCCGGCTCCGAGATAGGCCTGCCACTGCACCTTCACGGTGTCGGCCACGTTCAGTCGTTCGCTCGGCTGGTCGGCGCGGTAGACCAGCACGTTCGCGCACGCGTCGCCGTCGACGTCGGTGAGGCGTACGACCCCGCCCCGGGGAAGGACCATCGACGTGTCGCCCCCCGGGCCGATCCGGTCGTCCGCCAGCATTCGCGCGGCATCGATCGTGGTGCCGTGGTGATCGACCACGTCCGACGCGTCGGCGGCGGGCACCGTGGGTCGGAACGCCGCTTGGACCGTCGCCTGGGCGCGCGCATGGTCACGAGCCGCGGCCGTCGTGCTCGTGCCGGTGGTGGCACGCGGGGGGTCGGGATCCACGAAGTCCTCAGAGTTTCGAGTCAGAATAGAAAGACATGGCCCAATGTGCAGCACCCGGCGCACGCGGTCAAGGGCTCGGCGGTGCAGTTCACGCGCCCGTCACGAAGTCGGAGTACCTTCCCGACGTGGTCGCCGCCCGAGAGCCCGCTGCGCGTCGGACCGGTCGCCCCCGCCGCAGCCCGCGGAGCAGTGCGGGCGACGATCCACGGCGCGAGATCGTCGCGGCCGCCGGCCAGCTGTTCGCGGAGCACGGCGTCGCCGGCACCACCATGGCGGAGATCGCCCGTCGATGCGGGTTGCAACAGCCGTCGCTCTACTACTACTTCCGCAGCAAAGGTGAGCTGCTCGACGAGATCGCCGCCGACGCGAACCGCGCGCCGCTGCAACTGGTGGCACGGGTGCGCGACGGTGGCGGAACGCCAGCGGTGCAGCTGTACCGCATCATTCGTGCTGATGTGGCGGCGTTGTGCGCCCTGCCGTACGACCTCAACGAGATCCATCGCCTGGCCGCGCGTGACCGCGCGACCTTTGCTCGGTACTGGGTCGAGCGCGAACACCTCGTCGACGAGCTCGGTGCGGTGATCGGCGAGGGAGTCGATCGCGGTGAGCTTCGACCCGTCGATCCGCGCCTCACCGCGCTGACGCTGATGTCGAACGACGAAGGCACGCAGAACTGGTTGCGGGTCGCCGGACGTGACGGTGAACCGGTGCAGACGGGTGTCGCCGAACACCACGCAGTCGGATCGTTCCTCGCCGACCTTGCCGTGCGCGGGCTGCTGGTCGCGCCACGCGATCTCGACCGGATCCGCCGCGCGGCCGACGCGCTGGATGCGGCCGCAGTGGTGGCCTGAGGCGCGATCCCGCGGCGCAAGATTCCGGACAGGCGCGCGACACGCGGGCGTGTTTCGACTGACCTTCGACAGAAACAGCCCAGTCGTACCGTTCGCTGATCGGTCGTGAGAGGCCGCGTCAGGAGGTATCCACGTGGGCACTCGCGTTCGTCGTGCTCGTCGCTTCACCGCCAGCTTCCTGGTCGCGCTCGTCGCCGCCACCGGAGCGACTGCGGTGGTGGCGGCCGCGCCGGCCCAGGCCGCGAAGCTCGACAAGGTCACCATTGGATACAGCGCGTGGCCGGGTTGGTTCCCGCTCGCGGTGGCCGACGAGGCCGGCATCTTCAAGAAGGCTGGCCTCGACGTCGACCTCAAGTACTTCGGTGACTACATCGCATCGCTCGACGCGATGGTCGCGGGCAAGCTCGACGCCAACACGCAGACGCTCAACGACACGATGGCCGCGGTGGCGGGCGGGTCCAAGCAGGCGATCATCGT
The DNA here is from genome assembly GCA_040509195.1 of Acidimicrobiia bacterium. Lineage (GTDB taxonomy): Bacteria > Actinomycetota > Acidimicrobiia > IMCC26256 > DASPTH01 > DASUMF01. The sequence goes on along the minus strand of JBEVLJ010000224.1, from coordinate 1,578 downwards.
GGCGGGCGACAACTCCGCCGGCAACGACGCCATCATCTGCGACAAGTCGATCACCTCGGTCGAGGGGATGAAGGGCAAGACGGTCGCCGCCGAAGAGGGCGTGGTCGACCACTTCCTGCTCCTCCAGGGTCTCGCCAAGGCGGGGATGACCCAGAACGACATCGACTTCCGCGGCGTGCTCACCGCGGACGCGGCGTCGGCGTTCTCGGGCGGCGAGTTCGACTGCGTCGGCGTGTTCGCCCCGTTCACGCTCGAAGCGCTGAAGCGCCCGGGCTCGCACGTGGTGTTCAGCTCGAAGGACTTCCCCGGCACCATCCCGGACCACGTGGTGGTGTCACAGGAGATGGTGGCGAAGCAGCCGAAGGTGGCGCAGAAGATCGTGAACGCCTGGTATGAGACGCTCGCCTACATCGACGCGAATCCTGACGAGGCCAACAAGATCATGGCCGACGCGGCCGAGCTGTCGGAGTCGGAGTACGCGGACCTGGCGAGCGGCACGAAGCTGTTCACGGTCGACGAGTCGCTCACGGCGTTCACGCCCGGCACGACCACGGAGTCGCTCGAGTACACGGCGAAGCTCATCAACCCGTTCCTGGTGAAGTCGGGCCTGACCAAGAAGCAGGCGTCGCTCAAGAACCTGTTCGCTCCGAAGTTCACCGAGGCCTACGCCGCCGCGAATCCGTCGTCGTGACCCTCACGGCGCATCGCGACTGAGGTGAGCACCTCGACCGCGGTCCCCACGGTGACCGCCACGCCCCCGGAGACCCGGGGGCGTGGTCGCGGCCGCAAGCAACACGCGCTCCTGCGACTGCGCGGCGACATCCCGCTCTGGGCACGGATCGCGATTGCGATCGGTGGGATCGCCGTCGTGATCGCGTTCTGGTGGATCGCGGCCGACCTCATCGTGAACCAGACGTTCCTGCCCAGCCCCTCCGACACCCTGCGCGGCTTCCGCGACCAGTGGGAGAGTGGCGACCTGGGCACCGACGTGCAAGTGAGCGCACTCCGAGTGCTCAAGGGCTACGCCGTGAGCCTCGGCGTGGGTGTCGTGCTCGGCGTGCTGATCGGCAGCTACCGGTCGGTTGAGGCGTTCTGGGAGTCGCCGATCGGATTCCTCCGCTACGTGCCGGCCACGGCGCTCACACCGCTCTTCATCGTGGTGTTCGGGATCGATGAGGGCCCGAAGGTCGCGCTCATCATCGCGGGCACGATGTTCTTCAACATCGTGATGATCGCCGACGTCGCGCGCGGCGTGCCGAAGGAGATGATCGACACGGCGTACACCCTCGGTGCAGGTCGCGTGCGCGTGTTGGCGCGCGTCGTGATGCCGCACTGCCTTCCCGGCATCATCGACGTCGCCCGCGTCAATCTCGCCGCGGCGTGGCCGATGCTCGTGGTCGCGGAGTTGTTCGCGGCGAGCGACGGTCTCGGTTACCGGCTGAACATCCTGAAGCGCGGCCAGGAGTGGAACAGCTTCTACGCGATCTTGCTCGTGTTCGCGGTCATCGGAGTGACCAGCGACCTGTTCCTTCGTTGGCTGCGCAACCGGGTGTCGCCGTGGGCACGGTCGTGACCGCG
>JBEVLJ010000223.1:0-3919 GCA_040509195.1 Acidimicrobiia bacterium | reverse complement strand
GGCAGGTCGGGGAAGTAGCGCGTGAGCGGCTTCTCGTTGCGACTGCCGATCTCGATCTCGTCGCCGTCGCGGAAGACGATGGCGCGGAAGCCGTCCCACTTCGGCTCGTAGAGGTAGTCGCCGGTCGGCATCTCGCGCGCGAGCTTCGCCAACATCGGCGACACCGGAAATGCGACCGGCAGTGTCATGGGCGCGACCTTACGAGCCGGCGATCCGAAAGACGGTCAGTAGGAGCGCGCGACGGTGGCGACGAGATCGGGCTCGTCGTCGGCATCGGGCACCGTGCCGTCGGCGCGCGTGAGGCACCGGACGGTGATGCCCGCGGTTGCGAGCTCGGTTTCGCCGTCTTCACCGACGAGCTTCCAGGGGATGCGCGCCCACCCGGTGCCCGCGGCTTCGCGCGCGTCGTCGAGCGACGTGACGTCGGCGGTGTTGCCCTCTCGATGCGCGATCGCCTCACCGAGCAAGGCCATCTGCTGGCGGTCGAGCTCGGCCTGCACGTGCGCAGGCAAACCATCGAGCGACACGGCCGACTTCTCGCCGGTGATGCGACACACCACGGTGGCGACCCCCTCGGCGAGATCGCGCGGACCGAGCTCGATGCGGACCGGCACGCCTTTCAACTCCCAGTTGGTGAGGCGACGACCCGCCGACACGCTGGTCTTGTCGTCGAGGATCGCGCGCACGCCCGACGCGACGAGCTCCGCGGTGAGCGCACGCGCGCGTTCGACCACCGCATCGTCGTCACGCACGACGACCACGACGACCTGCGTCGCAGCGAGCACGGGAGGAACACGAAGGCCGGCGTCGTCGCCGTGGGCCAGGATGAGCCCGCCCATCATGCGCGTCGACACACCCCACGACGTGGTCCACGCGATCTGCTGCGCACCCTCCGAGTCGAGGAACTCGACCCCGAAGGCGCGCGCGAAGTTCTGTCCGAGCTCGTGGCTCGTGCCCATCTGCAGCGCCTTGCCGTCGCCCATCATCCCTTCGAGCGTGAGCGTGTTGACCGCGCCGGGGAAGCGCTCGCGCGGCGTCTTCATGCCGACGAGCACGGGCATGCCGAGCACGTTGACCATGAAGTCTTCGTACACGTCGTGAAGGATCTGCGTGGCGTACGCGTGGGCGTCGGCCTGCGAGGCGTGCGCGGTGTGCCCTTCCTGCCAGAGGAACTCGGTGGAGCGCAAGAAGGTGCGCGGACGCAGCTCCCACCGCACGACGTTCGCCCACTGGTTCAGCAGCAGGGGAAGGTCGCGGTAGCTCTGGATCCACTTCGCCATGAACTCGCCGATGACCGTCTCGCTGGTCGGGCGCACGACGACGGGCTCGTCGAGCTCCTTGCCGCCCGCGTGCGTGACGACTGCGACCTCGGGGCTGAAGCCCTCCACGTGCTCGGCCTCACGTTTGAGGTACGACTCGGGGATGAACAGCGGGAAGTAGGCATTCTCCGCGCCGGCGACTTTGATCCGGGCGTCGACCTCGGCTTGCATCCGCTCCCAGATGGCGTATCCGTACGGTCGGATGACCATGGTGCCGCGGACCGGGCCGTTGTCGGCCAGCTCCGCCTTGTTGAGGACTTCCTGGTACCAACGGGGGAAGTCGTCGGCTCGGGGGGTGAGCACCTGCTTGGCCATGCGCGAAGGCTACCGACGTGCCCCACCCCGCGACCGCTGGACTTTCTTGGAGTTGACCGTCGGAAATGGCGGTCAACGCGCCGAAAGTCATCAGGGTCTCGGTTTCCTGACGATTCCGATTGCCTTTATTCCCGACTAGTTCACTGGTATTTCCAGCGAAACCCGAGTAACTTCCTCGGGTATGGCGATCGATGTGCAGGACCTGCGTACCCGTCCCCTCGAGCCCGAAGTCGAGGAGGAGATCCTCAAGTTCGAGGACGGCGCACGCCGGTTCATCGCGGGCGAGATCGACGACGACGTCTTCCGGGTGCAGCGGCTGAATCAAGGTGTGTACGGCCAGCGCCAGGGCGGCTTCAACCAGATGCTGCGGGTGAAGATCCCCTTCGGCAAGATCGAACCCGACCAGCTCGAGATGTGCGGCTACATCAGCGAGACCTACTCGCGCGGATGGGGCCACCTCACCACTCGTCAGAACGTGCAGTTCCACTTCGTGCAGCTCGAGCAGGTCGGTGAGGCGCTGCGGCTCCTCGCGTCGGTCGGGCTCACGAGCCGCGAGGCATGCGGCGACACCGTCCGCAACGTGATGGGCTGCCACCTCGCCGGCGCGTGCCCCTACGAGGTGCTCGACATCTCGCCGTGGGCCGAAGCCACGAAGAACCTGTTCCTCCGCAACCCGATCTCGCAGCGACTCCCCCGCAAGTTCAAGATCAACTTCTCCGGTTGCGCCACCGACTGCGGTCAAGCGATGTTCAACGACGTCGGCGTCATCGCGGTGCAGCGTCCGAACGCCGACGGCACCACGGAGTCGGGGTTCAAGGTGTTCATCGCCGGTGGCCTCGGCGCGAACCCGCACCCCGCGCAGGCGCTCGAGGAGTTCACCACTCGCGAAGATCTCCTCCCCACGATCGAAGCGATCCTGCGCGTCGAGGGCAACTTCGGCAACCGCGACAACAAGCTGCGTGCGCGGCTCAAGTGGCTCGTCGACACGATGGGCATCGAAGAGCTGCGCGAGCGCGTGATCAAGGAGCGCAAGTTCCTTCCCGCGTCCGCCACGTACCCCGGCGGGATCCCCGCCGTCGTCGAGGCGCAGGGCGACGAGCCCGCCGGCATCGGCACTGCAGTGAGCGCCGACGGCGGTCTCACCCGCATGATCGGCTCGAACGCCTCGCCCGTCGAGTTCCGCGGTCTCACCCCCTTCCAGCGCTGGGACACGTCGAACGTGGTGCGCGGTCGCGCCAACGGCACCGTGAGCGCGTACGCGTGGTGCCGCCTCGGCGACATCACCGGCGACCAGTTCCGCGGCCTCGCTCAGATCCAGCGCGACTTCAACCTCGAGGTTCGCATCACCAACCGGCAGAACTTCGCACTGCGCGGACTCACCGACGAGCAGTTGCCCGAAGTGCACGCCCGGCTCGACGCACTCGGCATGGCCCAAGCGGGCGCCGAGCTCGTGCGCGACGTGGTGAGCTGCCCCGGCGCCGACACCTGCAACCTCGCGGTCACGCAGTCGCGTGGTCTCGCCAACGACATCGGTCTCGCGCTCGAGGAGTCGGGCCTCGCCGAAGTCGGTGGGGTGCGCATCAACATCTCGGGCTGCACCAACTCGTGTGGTCAGCACCACATCGCCGACATCGGGTTCCTCGGCATCGAGCGCAGAGCGCACGGTCGGGCGGCGCCCGGCTACCACATGCTGCTCGGCGGTCGCGTTGGCGACATGGAGATCGAGTTCGGTCAGAAGTCGGTGAAGGTGCCGGCCAAGAACGCGTCGAAAGCCGTCGTGCGAGTCGTCGAGCAGTTCGCGGGCGAGCGCGACGCCGGTGAGACGTTCGGCGAATGGCTCACCCGCGTCGGTGGCGCCGGTGCCGTGACGAAGACGCTCGAAGACCTCGACCACTTCCCCACGCCCGACGAGGCGCCGGACTTCTTCGTCGACTTCGACGAGACCGGCCCCTACGTCGCCGAAGTCGGAGACTCGGAGTGCGCGACATGACCACGCTGCACTCCGTCGACGCGGCGGGCGCCGCAGAGAGCGAGGAGCTCGATCTCCCGAAAGTCGGTGCCGTTCCCGACCTGGCGGAGCTCGCCAAGGTCTCGGCCGAGCTCGAGAAGAAGGCCGCCACCGAGGCCGTCCGTTGGGCATGGGAGACCTACAAGGACCAGGCCGTGCTCGCCGCGTCGTTCCAAGACTGCGTGCTCATCGACGTCGCCATGCAGGTCGCGCCCGACATCGAAGTGGTGTTCCTCGACACGCAGTACCACTTCGCGGAGACGCTCTGGTACGTCGA
>JBEVLJ010000222.1:0-6391 GCA_040509195.1 Acidimicrobiia bacterium | reverse complement strand
CGCGTCCGCATCTACGCTGCTGCGATGCAACTGCAGGGGGCCGTGACGCGACTCGTCGAGCGTGTGCACGCCGCCGACCTCGCCATCGACGAGTGGGTCGACCGGGTGCGCAACCCCGCACTCGATCCGGTGTTCTACGGTCTCTCGAGTGCGGCCGATCACGGGCTGGTGTGGTTGGGAATCGGCGCGGTGGCCTCGGCGCGTGAGGGCGACCCAGGCGTGTTCCTCCGCCTCGGCGCCGCCCTCGGCATCGAGTCGGCGCTCACCAACGGGCCGATCAAGTTGTGCTTCCGGCGCGTGAGGCCAGTGCTGGCGGAACCCGACGAGCCACTCCCCTACGGCATGCACCGCCCGGTCACGAGCTCGTTCCCGTCGGGGCACGCGGCGTCGGCGTTCACCGCCGCGGTCGTGCTCGCCGGCTCACCGTTCACCCCCGCGTACTTCGCGCTGGCCACGGGTATCGCGGCGAGCCGGGTGTACGTGCGGTTGCACCACACGTCCGACATCGTGGCGGGAGCGGCGCTCGGCGTGGGCCTCGGCCTCCTGGCCCGTCGCCTCCTCCCGCTGCGCTGAATTCCGATCGTTCTGGTCAACAATCTGCCGCCGGTGGGTAGGGTGAAGGCCTGACCTCCCCCCGCCCGGGGAGCCCAAGAAGCGAGGTGCTCCGTGGCCCGTTCCGTCACCGTCACGTTCGACTACCGCTGCCCGTTCGCCTACAACGGCAATCTCGCCACGATCAACGCGATCCGCGCCGGGTCCGACATCGACTTCACGTTCTCGGCCTTCTCGCTCGACCAGGTGCACGTGGCCGAAGGAGAAACCGCGGTCTGGGACCGTGATCCCGCCGACTGGGGCACCGGCGTGCGCGCGCTGCTGTACGGCATCGCCGTGCGCGACGCGTTCAGCGACCAGTTCCTCGACGCGCACCTCGCGATCTTCGGTGCACGGCACGAGCAGGGTCTGCAGCTGCAGGAAGAGTCGGTGCTGCGCGACGCCGTGGCCTCGGTCGGGCTCGACCCCGACGCCGTCGCCGAGGAGGCGTACAGCGGACGCCCGCTGAAGACCCTCGCCGCCGAGCACACCGAGAGCGTGGAGCGCTACGGCGCGTTCGGCGTGCCCACGTTCTGCGAGGGCGAGCAGGCGGCGTTCGTGCGCTTCATGAAGCGCGGCGACGTCGCCGATCTCGAGCGCATGCTCGAGATCCTGCCCTGGGGCGACCTCAACGAGTTCAAGCGCCCGCGCATCCCTCGTTGAGCCGGCCTCGTTGAGCCGGCCTCGCTGATTCAGCGAGCCACGCTCGGAGGGTCGACGAGGTCGGCCATCGCGTCGGACCACTCCTCCGCACCCGGGTCGCGCCACGTTCGGTGCTCGCATTCGGTGTCGAGGTCCCGCACGTAGAGGTGCAGCGTGGGCGCGTTGTCGGCGAGCTCGAGCAACTCGCGGGCACGTGCGAACGGTGGAGCGTCGTCGAGCAGATCGACGAGCGCGACCGCCGCGATCACGCGGCTGCGACACATCGGGCACGCTGACACCGTTGCCGGCTCGAGCCCTCGGGTGAGCGCGAGGAAGGTCGTGGCCTCCTCCGCGTCGAACACCACAGACTCCCCGTCGTCGTCGAGCACACAGAGCGTTGGCAGCGCCACGAACGGAAGCGTACCGATGAGGGGTCAGCCGATGTAGATGCTGACGCGAGTCGGGTTCATCGCACTGTCGACGAGGAACGGGCGCGTGCTGTCGAGACCGATCACCCAGCGAACACTGGTGACGCCCTTGTCGTCGGTCACGTCGGGCTGCTTCACCACGCTGTCGAGGTGGTGCACGTCTCCGTACGAGAGCCGGAGGTTGCCCTTGTAGGTCTGCACCGGATGCGCAGGGTCGCTCGTGTCGGTGCTCGCCGCGGGCGTGATGACGACCACGAGGTACGCGGAGCCGGGTGGCGGACTGAGCTGCGTGTCGCCGTCCTTCAACGGCTCCTTCTCGAGGTCTTGGTACGAGACCGAGTAGCCCGGAGGCAGCCCGTTGCCCAGGCTCTGGAACGTGAACGCAACGCGGTCGAGACACCCGACCGCTTCGGCCTGCGCGGCGGTGAGCAGCGCGGCCGGGCGCTCGCCCGTCGACGACAACGACCGCGTGGCGCCGCGAAACCCATTGCACGTGGGGTCGGCTGACGCGCCGGCCGCCGTCGCACCCGGCGGCGCCGAGGTCGTGGTCGACGAGGAGCTGGCATCGCCGCCGCCACCGCTGCTGCATGCTCCGGCGCAGCACGCGATGACGACCGCGAGCACGATCCGACGCATCGCCGCACCCTAGCGACGGCACCGCGCCGATCAGCAGCGCCCTACGATCGTTGAGAATGGCCACCCTCGCCGAGCGGCTCGGGCACGCACCCGACGCCGCGTTGCTGATCATCACCTGTGATGACCTGGGCTTCACCTCGTCGAGCAACGCTGCCACTTACGAGGCACTGCGCATCGGTGTGGCCACCAGCGCCTCCCTCATGGTGCCGTGCCCATGGGCCCGGAGTGCCGCCGCGCTGTACCGCGGCGAGGACGTCGGCGTGAACCTCACCCTGAACGCCGAGCACGACACGTACCGCTGGGGACCGATCACCCATGCCCCCAGCCTCCTCGACGGCGACGGTGGATTCCCGCGCACGGTCGAAGACGCGTGGGAGCACGCGGACCTCGACGAGGTGCGCCGTGAGTGCCGGGCCCAGATCGAGCGGTCGATCATGTGGGGATTCGACATCTCGCACATCACGAGCCACCTCGACGCGCTCGAACTGCGCCCCGACTTCTTCGACGTGTACCTCGAGCTCGCCATCGACTTCGGGCTCCCCTTGCGACTCGGGAACGCGGAGGCCGAACGAATCGCCGGCTTTCCGTTCCGGCGCCTCGCGGCCGAGGAAGGCGCGGTGTTCCCCGATCACGTGGTGCGGTGCGCGCCGGGCGCGCACCGTCAGGTCGAGCGAGCGCTGTTCGACCTCGCACCGGGGATCACGGAGCTGTGTCTCCACCCCGGCGTCGACACCGGCGAGCTCCGTGCCGCCACCCCTGATTGGGCCGGCCGCGTCGAAGACCACGCGGCGCTGAGCCACGACCCTTCGGTGCGTGCGCTCATCGCGCGCACCGGGGCAACGGTCGTCTCATGGCAAGCGCTGCGCGACCTGCAACGCCGGAAACGCTGACCCAGCCAATCAGCAGGCCGTTCAGACGGTCGTCGCCGCAGCCACGGCGGCAACACGGGTGTGGAACTCGGACGTGGCCGTTGCTGCGAGCACGTCGAGCAGCAGGCCAGGGTCGCCGGCCGTCTTCATCGTGCCGCGCATGAAGAGCACGCTCGGCGCAACGTCGCCCTGCAACACGCGCACCGCGTCGTCATAGGGAAGGGTGAGCGTGACGTCCGCGCCCGGTCGTGCGCCTGGCCGCGCCGCGACCTTGCCGTCACCGATCTCGAGCGTCCAGGTGACGTCGCCGCCCGGCGCCTTCAACACCGTGACTTCGATCGCCACGGTGTCGAGCCCGCCGTCACCGGTGGGGACGTCGCCGTTCAGCTGCGCGAACCAGTCGTCGGTGAGGAAGTCGGTCATGAGGTGAGGTGCGTCAGCTCGAGCGCGGGACGTCGACCCATGGCACGTCGCGCGACACATCGGGCTCCTTGGGAAGACCGAGCACGCGCTCGCCGAGGATGTTGCGCATGATGTCGGAGCTGCCACCCTCGATCGTGTTCGCCTGCGCCCGGAAGAAGCCGCGCACGTAGTCGACGGTGTCGTCGCCGCGCATGTGCACCCACCCGCGGTCGCCGTTCTTGGGCTCGATGCTCACGCCGTCCCACGCGAGGGCTGCCGAACCCTCGAGATCGACCGCGAGGTTCTGCACCTTCTGGTTGTGCTGCGCTGCTTGCAGCTTCGTGATCGAACCTTCGGAACCAACCTCTTGTCCGGCCCGGCGCGCGTCACCCGCGCGCCGATTGTTCAAGCGGATCACGGTGGATTCGATCCACAGCTCCGCGAGCCGCTGGCGCAGCAAAGGATCTGCCACTGGGGCGTGACGTCGCACGAGCGCCTGCACCGACACACCACCGATCGCGTCGCCGCCGGCCGAGCCCGCACCCGAGAGCGACACCCGCTCGTTCATCAACGTGGTGAGCGCCACTCGCCAGCCTTCACCGACCGGGCCGATGCGCATCGAGTCGGGCACGCGCGCGTCGGTGAAGAACACCTCGTTGAACTCGGCGTCACCGGTGATCTGCACGAGCGGTCGCACTTCGACGCCCGGCTGGTGCATGTCGACGATGAAGTAGGTCAATCCACGGTGCTTGGGCTGATTGGGATCGGTGCGCGCGACCAGCATCCCGTAGCGGGACAAGTGGGCGAGCGTGGTCCAGACCTTCTGCCCGTTGATGATCCACTCGTCGCCGTCGCGCACCGCGCGCGTCGCGAGGCCGGCGAGGTCGGAACCCGCGCCCGGCTCGCTGAACAACTGACACCAGATCTCTTCGTTGGTGGCGATACCGCGGAGCAACTTCTGCTTCTGCTCTTCGGTGCCCCACTCGATCACCGTCGGGCCACCCATGCCGACCCCGAGGATGTTGAACCCGCGGGGCACCTGGTAGTGGTCGAGCACTTCCGTGATCGCCCGCGCATCCTGCTCGGAGAGGTCGAGCCCGGCACCGTAGGCCGAGGGCCACATGGGGGTTGCGTACCCCGCCTCTCCCATGGCAGTGAGGAACGCCGCCCGGTCGAGCTCATCGGTGAGGCGAGCCAACGTGGCGTCGTCGCCGGCGTCGACCGCCGCCATCCATCCTTCCGGCAGATGCGTACGCAGCCACGCGACGGTCTGCCCGGCCAAGTCGGTGGGTACAGCCGTGTCGGTCATTGCGCTGATGCTACGAGATGCTCCCGTCGATGTCTGGGGCTGTCACGCTGGATGTCCCAGCACCGAGCCGGGGCTGCGTAGTCTCGGCCGGTGATCAGAGCCTGGCGGTACGAGGGCAGCGAACCCGGTCGCACCGCGGTCGATCTGCAGGAGCTCGGCGATGCCGTCGGCCATGAGGGCTCCCTCGTGTGGATCGACGCCGCGAACGTCGGCGACGACGAGCGCGCCGAGCTGGAACGGCAACTCGACATCCCGCCGAGCGCGGTTCAAGCCGTGATGAACCCCTACGAGCGCACCAAGCTGCTGCGCTTCCGCGACGTCTTCCACGTCGCGATCCACGACTGCGAGCTGCGCGACCAGGAGCTCGAGAGCCGCGAGATCGACGTGGTGATCGGACCCGGCTGGGTGCTGACCGTCCGTCACCCCACGCAGGGCGGGCAACCCATCGATCTCGACCTCATCGAGCGCCGCTTCGAGATGCAGCGCTCCGAGCACGACGCCACCGACGAAGGATTGTTGCTCTGGGCGCTCTTCGACGCGATCGTCGACCGCTACTTCGACGTGACGGACGGGATCGACGACTGCCTCGACAGCATCGAAGACACCGTGTTCTCCGACCACGCACCCGCAGGGATCCCACACGACGCGTTCACGCTGCGTCGTGTGTTGCAAGAGTTCCGGCGCGCCGCCGCACCGTTGCGCGAGGTGCTGAACGCGATCGATCGCAGCGAAGTGCCGTACGTGCAGGACGAAGCGCTGGTGCACTTCCGTGACTTGTACGACCGCGTGTTGCGCGTCGTCGACCTGATCGAATCGCAGCGAGATCTGCTCACCGGATTGCTCGAAGCGCAACTCGCGATCATCTCGAACCGCACGAACGACGTGATGAAGCGCATGACGTCGTGGGGCGCGCTCCTGCTCGGCTCCACCCTCATCGCCGGCATCTACGGCATGAACTTTCGTCACATGCCCGAGCTCGGCTGGCAGCTCGGCTACCCGTTCGCGCTCGGCTCGATGGCGCTGCTCACCGTCGTGGGCTACTTGTGGTTCAAGAAGAAGAACTGGCTCTGAATCAGGCGAGGGCGTCGAAGTTGCGGCGTTGGCCGATCACGCGACTGAAGCGCCACCCCACTTCCAACAGCACGATCGCGATGCCGGCGACGAGCGCCGCTTCGAGCCCCACCTTCGACGGCGGGAGCTGCAAGGCGTAGAAGTCGCGCAGCGCCGCCACCGTGACGATCACGGCGATCGACCCGGCCATCGACGCGACGAGCACCGTCTTCCACCAGTTGAACGGTCGCGCTTGGAGCACCAGGATCCACAATCCGACCGCGCTCAGCACCAGAGCAGCGGTCGTGCGTGACTCGACCACCGACAGATCGTTCGCATAGCGCGCCAGCCAGTACGCGACGAGCGCGGCAGCGGCCGCGACCGTTCCGGCTGGGATGGTGAAGCGCAACACGCGCAGGATGAAGCCGGGGATGTAGCGCCGGCTGTTCGGCGCGAGGGCGAGG
>JBEVLJ010000221.1:0-2865 GCA_040509195.1 Acidimicrobiia bacterium | reverse complement strand
CGCTTCGATCTCGGCGATCGCGGCCCGTGCCGCGCGTTGGAACACGGCGACCGACCAGTTCTCGGACGGGTCGGCGACGTCGATCAGGTGGTGCGCCACGGCGGCGCGTTCACGCAACGACGGCTTCGCGGTGCCGATGTCGAGGCCCCGGTACACCTGCATCGAATCGAGCGACACGATCTCGACGTCGCCGAGTTCGTGCGCCAGGGCAAGTGCGATGGCCGACTTCCCCGACGCGGTCGGGCCGACGAGCGCAAGGTGGCCCGACGAGTGGGTCAAGGCGCCGCCGCGACCGGGATGCGAATGCGCGGTCGGCGACTGGCCGGCTCCACGGTCACGAGCTCACCGCGCAGGAAGTGCGGTGCCGCGCTGGCGACGCGTACGTGACCGGTGTCGCCGACGCGCGGCGTGTGGCCGTCGAGCGCGAAGTGCACCAATTTGTTCTGACGGGTGCGGCCCGACCACATCGCCGGGTTGTTCTTCGACTCACCCTCGAGCATCACGTGCTCGACACGTCCGACGCGCGCTTCGTGGCGCACCAGCGCGTGACGCTCGACCACCGCGACGAGTTGCTCCATCCGCTCGCGCGCCACTTCCGGCGCCACGAACCGGTCGGTCATCTCCGCGGCTGGTGTGCCGGGCCGCGGGGAGAAGATGAAGGTGTAGGCCGCGTCGTAGGCAGCGGCGTCGGCCACCTCGAGCGTGCGGGCGAAGTCGTCGTCGGTCTCGCCAGGAAAGGCAACGATGATGTCGGTGGTGACCGCGAGATCCGGGATCGCGGCGCGGGCCGCGGCGAGCTTCTCCAGGTATCGCTCAGCGGTGTAGCCGCGGTGCATACGAGCCAGCGTCCGATCACTGCCCGACTGCAAGGGTAGGTGCAAATGCTCGCACACCGCGCTGCACTCCGCCATTGCCGCGATCGTCTCCGGGCGCAGGTCCTTCGGATGGGGCGACGTGAAGCGGATGCGGTCGATCCCGTCGACCGCATCGAGCGCGCGCAGGAGGTCGGCGAACTGCGGACGGTACTGGCCGGCGCCGAGGTCACGGCCGTAGGAGTTGACGTTCTGCCCGAGCACGGTGATCTCGCTCACACCGTCAGCTGCGAGCTCCTCGACCTCGCGCACGATGTCGCCCATGCGCCGGCTCACCTCGGCACCCCTGACCAACGGGACGATGCAGAACGTGCACGAGTTGTCGCACCCCACCTGGATCGTGACCCACGCCGAGTGCGCCTGGTCGCGCTGCGCGGGCAACGCCGACGGGTACGCCTCGTGCTCCTCGAGGATCTCAACCACCGGGCCCTCGACGCGTGCACGCTCGAGCAGGGCCGGTGCATGCGCGAGGTTGTGGGTGCCGAACACCACATCGACGTGGCCGGCGCGCTCCACGATGAGCTCGCGGTCCTTCTGGGCGAGGCAGCCGCCAACGGCGATCTGCAGGTCGGGACGGTCGGCCTTCAGCGCCTTGAGCCGCCCGAGGTGTCCGTAGAACTTGTTGTCGGCGTTCTCACGGATGCAACACGTGTTGAGGACGACCACATCGGCCTCGTCGAGGTCGTCGGTGGCGACCATGCCGTCGGCGACGAGCAATCCCGCGATGCGCTCGGAGTCGTGCTCGTTCATCTGGCACCCATAGGTGCGCACGAGGAAGCGGCGCGGCTCGGGCGTGAGAGCGGGATCAGGCGTGGACACGGCGGTCCAGTCTACGGGGCTTCAGCGGGCGAACTTCTCGGGGAAGAGGTCACGGATCCGCGGGTTGCCGCGATCACGGTCGGAGATGATCGGGTCGTCGATCGGCCACTCGATGGCCAGATCGGGATCGTCCCAGGTGATCGCACGCAGGTCGGTGCCGTCGTAGTAGGAGTCGACGAGATACAGGTAGTTGACCGGCTCGTCGCCCACGACGCAGATCGAGTTGGCCAGACCGCGCGGGATGAACAACGCGACGGGATCCGACGCGTCGAACGTGATCGTCTCGATACGACCGAAGCTCTCGAGCTCAGGACGGATGTCGACGATGGCCGCGAACATCGTTCCGGTGACCGGGTAGACCAACTTGTTCCACGATTCCGCGTGGAGCGCGCGCAGCACTCGAGGGAGCGACTGCGAGTGGTTCCACTGCACCGGGGTGAACGGCTCTGCCCTCGCCGCTTCGAGCTCGTTCCAGCGCACGACCTCGCGGAAGAACCCACGATGGTCGCGCTGCGATGCACGTTCGACGAGGAACAAGCCAGGGATCGAGAGCTCACGGACACCCACGGCGAGCAACCTAGACGACCCCTTTGGTCACCTCTGGCCTGAGCGCACCCGCGAACGCTCAGTGGGTGATCTCGACTCCGTCCTCGTCGGAGATGTCGATGTGAGCGTCGCCCTCGGGCGCGTCGTCGATGCCGACTTCCTTGCGGACCTTGTCGCTGATCTCGACCATGACCTCGACGTTCTCGGACAGGTAGTTCTTCGCGTTCTCGCGACCCTGACCGAGCTGCTCACCTTCGTAGGTGAACCAGGCGCCGGACTTCTTCACGATGTTGAGATCGACGGCGGCGTCGAGCAGCGAACCCTCGCGGCTGATGCCCTTGCCGTACATGATGTCGAACTCGGCCTGCTTGAACGGCGGTGCACACTTGTTCTTCACCACCTTCACGCGCGTGCGGTTGCCGGTGAGCTCCGCGCCGTCCTTGATCGACTCGACGCGACGGATGTCGAGACGGACCGACGAGTAGAACTTCAGCGCACGACCGCCGGGCGTGGTCTCGGGCGAGCCCCACATCACGCCGATCTTCTCGCGCAGTTGGTTGATGAACACGCAGACGGTGCGCGAGCGGTTGAGGTTGGCGGTGAGCTTGCGCAACGCCTGGCTCATCAA
>JBEVLJ010000220.1:0-3755 GCA_040509195.1 Acidimicrobiia bacterium | reverse complement strand
GCGTGGCGCGGCGCCGACGCAGGCGAGGTTGCGCGCCGCTTCGACCACTGCGATCGCGGTGCCGACGTGTGGGTCGAGCGCGCAGAAGCGCGCCTTGCCGTCGGTGCTGATCGCGAGCGCGCGCGACGTGTGGAGGCCGTTGACGGGAGGAAGGCGGAGCACCGTGGCATCGCCACCGGGCCCGACCACCGTGTTGAGGAACAGCTGATGGTCGTACTGGCGGTACACCCACGACTTGTCGGCAATGGTGGGCGTGCCGAGCAGGGCGAGCAGCTCCGGGCCGAGATCCGTGCCGGCAGGGAAGCGTGCTCCCAGCGTGATCGCGGGGTCGTCGGCGTTGATCAGGTCGAGATCGGCGGGGCGGGTGACGGGGCGTTGGTACGAGGGGCCGTCGCCGAGGCTCGCGACCGGCACGTCGGCCATGGGAGTGCGGTCCGACGACACCTCGGGCTGCGCGTCGCCACGCGGCGGCTGCGGGTTCTGGCCCGGCACACCGATCGCGTCGAACAGGCCGTCGTACACGCGGAAGCGCGCGGTGTCGGTGACCCGACCGATCACGGTGGCGCGGATCTCCCAGCGCGCGCAGAGCGCAAGCACCGCGTCGAGGTTGGCGGGGGTGACGATCGCCAGCATGCGTTCCTGGCTCTCCGAGGTCATCACCTCGACGCCGTTCATGCCGGGCTCGCGCTTGGTGATGCGCGCGAGGTCGACGTCCATGCCGGCACCGGTCTTCGCCGCGGTCTCCGACGCGGCGCACGAGATGCCGGCCGCACCGAGGTCTTGCACCCCGATCGCGAGACCGGCGTCGAGCAGCTCGAGGCACGCTTCGATGCAACGCTTCTCTTCGAACGGGTCGCCCACCTGCACCGACGGGCGCTTGGCTTCGTCGCCCTCTTCGAACCCGGCCGAGGCGAGCACGCTGGCGCCGCCGATGCCGTCGCGCCCGGTGGACGAGCCGAGCAGCACTGCGAGGTTGTCAACGCCCTCGGCCTTGGCGAGGACGAGGCGCTCCACCGGGAGCACGCCGATGCACATCACGTTGACGAGCGGGTTCTCCGTGTAGCAGTCGTCGAACACCACCTCGCCGCCGACGGTGGGGACACCGACTGCGTTGCCGTAGCTGCTGATGCCGCCGACGACACCTTCGAACAGATACCGGGTGCGGCCGTCGGTGAGCGGGCCGAAGCGCAGCGGGTCGAGCAGCGCGATGGGGCGAGCACCCATCGAGAAGACGTCGCGGATGATGCCACCCACACCGGTGGCCGCGCCCTGATGCGGCTCCACCGCGGAGGGGTGGTTGTGACTCTCGATGCGCAGTGCGACCGCGAGGCCGTCGCCCACGTCGATCACGCCGGCACCTTCGCCCGGGCCGACGAGCACCCATGGCGCGACGCTGGGGAGTCGACCCAGATATCGCGACGACGACTTGTACGAACAATGCTCGGACCACATGACCGCGTACATCGCGATCTCGAGCTCGGTGGGTTCGCGCCCGAGCAGGCCGACGATGGCGTCGAGCTCGTCGTCGGTGAGGCCGAGCTGGCGGTGAAGTGGCTGGTCAGCGGCCAGATCGCCGGCGGGCGGGGAGACGGGCTGCTGAGGGGAAGGCTCCGGCGCGCTCATCGAAGCCCCCATCTTAGGTGTTTCCCACCCTTTCGCCATTTGTGGACCTTCCTATTTCCGCAATGCCGCGGTTCGAAGCCGCTGTGATACAACGTGGTGGGGGAAAGTTCTGAAGGGAATGTCGGCCGTCGACACGGTGGGCACCGACCCGAGCGAGAGGCAACGCACATGGCAAAAGCGAAGCGTCAGATGACCGACGAGCACAAGGCCGCCTTGGCCGAAGGTCGTGCGGAGGGTCGTGCCGTCAAGGCCTATCTGGAAGCGCTCGACACCAATCGCCCCAAGCGAGGGCGCAAGCGCACCCCGGATTCGATCAAGAAGCGCCTCGATGCGATCGAGTCGGAGCTCGCTGACGCGTCGCCGATCTCCCGTCTGCAGCTGATCCAAGAACGCATGGATCTCGGCAAAGAGCTCGCCACGCTCGACACCAAGGTCGACATGAGCGCCGTCGAGGCCGCGTTCGTGAAGACGGGCGCCACGTACGCGAGACGCAAGGGCATCTCCTATGCGGCGTGGCGCGAGCTGGGCGTGCCCGCCGACGTGCTCAAGCGCGCCGGCATCACGCGCTGACTAGAGCGTGGCGCGGGCGCCGGCCGCGGCAAGGAGCGACTGCAGGAGCACCACACCGTCGCTCGAACCGAGCAGCGGATCACTGGCGCGCTCGGGGTGAGGCATGAGCCCCACCACGTTGCCGGCCTCGTTGGCGATGCCGGCGATGTCGTCGAGGCTGCCGTTGGGGTTGCTCACGTAGCGAACCACGATGCGGTCGTCGTCGCGCAGCTGACGAAGCGTGTCGGCGTCGCACACGTAGTTGCCTTCGAAGTGGTTGATGGGCACGCGCAGCACCGCGCCGGGCTCGGCGAGGTTGGTGAGCGCGCTACGAGTGGTGACCACCTCGAGGTCGACGGATTGGCACAGGAACCGCAGGCCCGCGTTCTTCTGGAGGGCGCCGGGGAGCAGGCCGGATTCGGTGAGCACCTGGAACCCGTTGCAGATGCCGACGACGGGTCCGCCGGTCTGAGCGAACTCGGAGACCGCCTGCATCACCGGTGAGAACTGGGCGATGGCGCCAGTGCGCAGGTAGTCGCCGTGCGCGAACCCACCGGGCACGACCACCGCGTCGCACGCACCGACGGTGGCGTCGCCGTGCCACAGGAGCTCACCCTGCGCACCGAGCGCTTCGACCGCGCGCACCACGTCGAGCTCGCAGTTGGTGCCGGGGAAGACGACGACACCGACGGTGACGCTCACGATGCGGCAACCTCGGCCGGCGCGAGCTCGAAGGTGTAGCGCTCGATCACCGGATTGGCGAGCAGACGCGCGCACATCTCGTCGATCTGCGCGCGTGCGGCCTCCTCGGAGTCGGCATCGATCGCAAGGCGGATCGTCTTGGCGATCGACACCTCACCCACGTTGTCGTACCCGAGCGCAGGCAGTGCACGCTCCACCGTGGCGCCCGCGGGATCGAGCACGCCCGGCACGTGCGTGACGTCGATTCGGACCGCGAATCTCATCGCACCTCGCGAGGTCGGGGCTTCATGCGTCGCCACGATCGCACCATCGCGCTTCGCCGAGTTCACTCTTCATTGGCGTGCCACGCGTCGAAGCTCTCGCCGGTGACGGCTTCGTACGCCTCCACGTACCGGGCGCGCGTGCCGTCGATCACCGACGCGGGAAGGCGCGGCGCCGGTGTGATCTGATTCCACCCGAGGCCCAGGTAGTAATCGCGCACGAACTGCTTGTCGAACGACCGCGGCGACGTGCCGACCGCGTAGTCCTCGGCGGCCCAATACCGCGACGAGTCGGGGGTGAGCATCTCGTCGATCACGAGCAGCTGGTCGTCGATGGTGCCGAACTCGAGCTTCGTGTCGGCGAGGATCAGGCCACGCTCCTCCGCGTGCGCGGCACCGAACTCGTAGATCGCCAAGGTGAGATCACGGATCTGCTCGAAGGTGTCGTCGCCCACGATGGCCGCGGCTTCGGCGTCGGTGACGGGAAGGTCGTGACCTTCGTCGGCCTTGGTGGTGGGCGTGAACAGGGGCTTCGGGAGACGCTCGGCCTGGCGCAGCCCAGCGGGCAGGGTGTGACCGTGCACCGAGCCGGTCTCCTCGTAGGCCTGCCACGCGCCGCCG
>JBEVLJ010000219.1:0-5064 GCA_040509195.1 Acidimicrobiia bacterium | reverse complement strand
GCCAGGAGCTCACATGTCGATCCCGCTCGACGAACTACCGCCCGCGGCCGCGGAGGCCGCACTGCGGCTACGACGGGAACTCACCCGAATCCTTGGCGACGACCTCGTCGGTCTGTGGGTGGATGGCGGGACGACGTTCCCGGATCGCCCACTCGTTCCCGGAGACCTTGACGTGTGCGCCGTCGTCACGAACGTGACCCCGGAGGAGCGTGACTCCAAGCGATGGCACGACGACCCCGAATCGCGGCCCGCGCGACTGCTCGCCGCGCAGCAGATGCTCGAAGCCGAGCACGGGCGACACATCGACGCCGTCTACCTCCTCCTCGAGGAGATGGGCAGGCACGAACGCCCCGGAACGGCATTCGACCACACGCAACGCGAGAACCGATGGGCGATCGTGCGGGAGCACTGGTTGGCGGGTCAGTACGTGCACCTCCTCGGTCATCTCCCGGAAGATGTGGTCGCGCCGCCACGCGGTGAAGACACGCTCCGCGACCTCTCTCGGGAGATCGAGCACCTGGAGCGCCACGTCTATGAGGGTGATGCCGCTGACCCGTACGAGGCAACCTTCGCCATGTGGAACGGCTCACGGGTCCTCCACACCTTGACCACCGGGAATGCGGTGGTGTCAAAGCGATCGGCGGGCGACTGGGCGCTCGACCACCTGCCTGAACGATGGCACCCGGCGCTTCACGCCGCCGGGCGGTCATACGACGGTGTCGCAGCCGCCGAGGACGACGAGATCCTGCGGGTCACGATGCCTTCGTTCGTCGCGATGATTCGCGAGCAGCTCCCGTACGCCACGCCGAGACCGCCCGGCTACGTGCCTCGTTGGGGCTGAACGCCTCGTACCGAGCGCAGGGGATCGGGTTCGCCACGGGCATTGAGCGTCGTGATCCGCTTCTCAGGGTCTACTTAACATAACGAGGATTATGGGCACTAGCCCACAGAAACGCTGGCGTTTCGCCGGGGCCGGGTCAAGCCTGCCGAGCGCAGCGACGAGACCTACAGCGTGCGTGAGTTCCTTAGGGGCAAGCCCGGCAACATCATCTTGGTCGGCTGGGTGCTGATGGCCTGGGGTTTCTGTGTCACGTACTTCGTGGTTGGGATTGCCTACGGCGGCTTCCTCTACCAGCCAGCGGCCATCCAAGTAGTTGTTTTCGGAATGACGGGTGGCATGTTCCTCAGCGGCCTTGTCCTCGTCGTCTTCGGGGGCTATCGCCATTGCAAGCTCCGTGCACGCTGACGAAGAACGTCGTCGTGGGGCAAGCTGTTGCCATGAGTGACGACCCGCCGAACACGCTGAACTTCAGGTTGATGGTCTACGGGCAGGTTGCGACCGGGCCATGGTTGGTCTCCTCTGAAGCGTGCGACTGGAACGAGGAGTTCGAAGGTCGGCCCTCCGAAGTTCGTCCGGCGGTCGAATCCCACTAGCGAGAAGCGCACCCCGACTTGACCATCAGTGACGCGTTCCTGAGATTCCTCGACGAAGGCGCTGCCCAGTAGTTGCGGATGGAACATCACGATGCGCTCGCTGAGGAGTTCGACTGCGTTCCGCTGAACGCATGATCCGGCCAAGAAGTGTCCTGAAGGTGTGTTCCGCGGAACACAATTCGAGGTGGGTGCATGGCAGGCTGCTCGCGTGGGCATCGAGGACAGCTACAACTTTCGGCGGATCGACGAACGGTTGACGACGTCGGGTGTCGTGACCGCCGAGCAGTTGCGTGGCCTGCGCGCCGACGGCTACGACGCCGTGGTCAACCTGCTGCCCAATGAATCGGAACATGCCGTGCCCGAGGAAGCCGTGCTCGTGACAGCGCAGGGCGTCGACTACGTGCACATCCCGGTCGACTTCGCTGCACCCACGCACGCCGACTTCGAGGCGTTCGCCACAGCGATGGACGCTCACGCTGAACAGAGAGTGCATGTCCACTGCGCCGCGAACTATCGGGTGAGCGCGTTCTACAGCTTGTACGCACTCGAGCATGGTCTGGTCGACGTCGAACAAGCCGACGACCTCGTGCGTGACCTCTGGGATGCCGACGCTGACCCGGTGTGGTCCGGGTTCCTCGCTGCCGAACGTGCACGAATCCAGGGCGGGGACTGAAGCCTTCGTCCACCCCTAGCCTCTGGACCGTGCGCATCGTCTCGCTGCTCCCCGCCGCCACGGAGATCGTGTTCGCGCTCGGGTGCGGTGACGACCTCGTCGGCGTCACGTTCGAGTGCGACCACCCCACCGAGGCTCGCTCTCGGCGTGTGGTGTCTACGTCGGCGCTTCCCGAGGGTCTGTCCCCCGCCGAGATCGACGCGATCGTCTCGCAGCGCATCGCAGCCGGGGAAGACCTCTACCGGCTCGACGAGCAGGTACTCGCCGATCTCGATGCCGACGTCGTGCTCACGCAAGACCTGTGTGCGGTGTGCGCGGTCGACATCACACGCGTCGACCAAGCGCTGAAGTACCTCGGCTGCACTGCGGAGCCGGTCACCCTCGATCCACAGACGCTCGACGAAGTGCTCGAGTCGATCGCGATCGTGGGCAACGTGCTGGACGTGCCCGAGCGGGCGCGCGCCGTGATCGCCGAGTTGCGCGCACGCCTCGAACACTTGGGCGACGCGACGCGCGACGTCGTACACCCGCGCGTCCTCACGCTCGAGTGGACCGACCCGGCCTTCACTGCTGGCCACTGGGTGCCCGACCTCGTGACCGCCGGTGGCGGTGAGCCGGTGCTCGCCAACCCCGGTCACGACTCGATCCGCGTCTCGTGGGACGATGTGCTCGCCGCGCCGGCCGACGTGGTGATCGTTGCGCCGTGTGGCTACCACCTCGACGCGTCGTACGACTTCGCAGTGAACCTCGTCGCGGCCGGACGCGTACCCGACGGTGCCGACGTGTGGGCGGTCGACGCCGACAGCTACTTCGTTCGTCCTGGCCCTCGCCTCGTCGACGGCGCCGAGCTCGTGGCTCAGATCCTGCATGCGGACCGTGTCGGTCCTCCGCCCGTCGACCGGGCACGACCAGCCCCCTGCGCCTGAGAGGCGCAGGCGGAGGTCAAGCCAGCGATCTGACGAGTCGATGACTTTGTCACAGCTTGATGACATCTGCGGTACGACGTGGGTTTCCGGGTCGTGCTTTGCGAAAATGAAGGCGAATGGTTCTCGCCCCGCCGAACCCCACATTCACTGAACCGCCGAGGACCAGGCAGACCGGCGAAATCGCCCTCCCGACGCCGACGATGACCGCCGGGCGCCAAGCACGCGCGCCACGCGACGGCTTCCTCGACGTGGTGCGGGGTGTCGCGACCCTCCGCGTCGTCATCTGGCACATGTACGGCTTCGCGTTCATCAGCTACTTCGTGGCCGCGATCCCCGCCATGTTCTTCGTCTCCGGGAGCTTGTTCGGCGCGTCCCTGCTGCGGCGTCGATGGAGCACCGTCGTGCTCGATCGATTCCGGCGCGTGCTGATCCCGTTGTGGCTCTTCGCGCTGTCGGCGTGGGTACTCATGCTCACCGTGGTCGCGCACGGCGACGTCGCGATCCCATGGGCGCGCATCGCGCCGTGGGTGTTCCCGATCGTCGACCCACACGGACTCGGCGCCATGGGCGAATGGGTTGCGTCGCCACTGTGGTTCCTGCGCATGCTCACTTGGTTGTTGCTGCTGTCGCCGGCGATCCTCTGGGGCCTGTCGCGCTATGGCGGACGGGTCGTGCTGCTCGGCCCGGTGCTCTTGGTGGCGGTCGATTGGCTCGGTCGTCAACCCGGCGCGCACGTGGGCGCCGTTCCCCGCTTGTGGTGGTACCTCGGCGACATCGCGCTGTACGGCACCTTCTTCGCCGTCGGCCTGTTGCACTGCCGCACCCAGTTCCGCTCGGTGCGCGTGCCGCAGTGGCTGTTGGCGGCCGTCGCGTTCGGCGCGCTGGCCGTGCTGTGGCGACTCACGCAGCCCGTGCCCGAGGGCATCGTCAACAACGCGCAGCCGTTGCACCTGCTCATCGGCGCGATGTGGTTGTCGATTGCGTTCGCGGCGCGCGGTCCGATCACGCGATTCGCGGCACGGCCCGGACCGGCGCGCGCGATCGCGGGCCTCAGCAAACGGTCGTTCACCATCTACCTGTGGCACTGCCTCGTGATCTACGCGGTGTTGCAGTTCCTCGAGCTCCACGGCTCCGCGATCGGTTGGGTCAACGACCTGGTGTATCCGGTGCTCGTCGTCGTCGGACTCGCGGTCGTGACCTTCGCGGTGGGGTGGGTCGAAGACGCCGCGGCGGGCCGCAAGCTGATGGTCGCTCCGATCTCGACGCACACCTGGCGCACCGTGGTGATCGCCGGGGTCGTGATCTCACTCACGTTCATCGCCGCGTTCGTCGCGTTGCAACCGTGGAGCGGCCCGGGCAACGCCGAGCACGCTGCCGCGGCCGTCTACCAGCCGCGCCTCCCGTCGCATCAACCTCCGCTCCCCAACTTCGTGCTCGAAGATCCGTCGAGGCCGGCTCCGACCGTGCCGAGTCTCACGTTGGCCGAGCTCCCGGCCGCAATGACCGCGATCATGGACGACTACGTGCGGTCGCAGTCGGCCCCGGGTGTGGCGATCGCAGTGCGATCGCTGAGCAGTGGGCTCGCCTGGTCCGGGGCGGTGGGCACCACGCTCGAGGGCACCCCGATGGCCGTCGGCGATCGCGTCGAGATCGCGTCGGCCACCAAGATGTTCACGGCGACCTTGGTCATGCAAGCCGCGGATCAGGGCCTCATCGACCTCGACGCTCCCCTCCCCCAACTCGACGCCGTGCCGTGGTTCCCGTACTCCGACCAGCTCACGGCTCGCGAGCTGCTCGAACACCGAAGTGGTCTCGTCGACTACCGCGCCACCGACACCTGGCTCGATGACCCGACGTGGATCGCCTCTCCCGTCGACGCGGTGACGGCATCTGGGTACCTCCCCCTGCAGTTCGCGCCCGGAACCGAACAGCAGTACTCGAGCGTCAACTACATGGTGTTGGGACTCCTCCTCGAACAGGTCACCGGCAGGAGCTACGACGACCTCCTGGCCACGAACATCCTCGGGCCGC
>JBEVLJ010000218.1:0-2690 GCA_040509195.1 Acidimicrobiia bacterium | reverse complement strand
TCGAGCTCATGGCCGACGGCGGCGACTCAGTGCGAGTGACGATGGTGCGCGTCGCTGACGTGTTCGTGCGTGTGGACGAGTGGCTCGTGTTCGTGACGGTGTGAGTGCGGCACCGACTCGTCGGCACCCGGCGTGTGCCGGTGCGCGTGATGCGCGTCGTGCGTGTGCACGTGTTCGTGCACGAGGGAATCGTGACGGTGCACGTGGCCGTGCTGCTCGTGCAACAGGAACCACACGCCGACCGCCATGAGCGCGCCCGCGACGAGCTCGTTCGCACCGAGCGACTCCGGCAACACGAGTGGCGCGACGAGCGCGCCGACGAATGGCGCAATGGCGAAGATGCCCGCTTCACGCGCCGCACCGAGCTCGCGCAGCGCGAGCGCGTCCCAGTACACGCTCAATCCGTAGCTCAGTCCGCCGAGCGCGAACGCGGCGAGCAACGTCGACATCGCGGGCACGTCATTACCGATGAGCAACGCGAGCGAGATGTTCACGAGCCCCGCGACGCCAGCTTTGATCTGAACGAGCCGGCGAGGATCGTGCAACGAGAGCCCTTGGGTCACGTTGTTGTCGACGCCCCATGCCGCGCACGCCAGCGCGATCAACGCGACGCCGAACGCGTCGGCGTGGAGATCGCCGCCGCTCAGACCGAGCACGACCGCGCCGCCGAAGATCACTGCGCAACCGGCGGACGCGCGTCGCGAGAGGTGCTCGCGGAACAACGTGACGCCCAACAGGATCGTGAACACGCCTTCGAGGTTGAGCAGCAGTGAGCCCGCCACGCCGGAGACGCGTTGCAAGCCGAGGAGCAGCAGCACCGGCGCGGCGATGCCGCCGAATGCGATCACGACACCGAGTCGAGGAAGATCGGCGCGCTGCAGCGGTGCTTCACGCGCGTGACGGCGCGGGACGAGCGCGAGCGCCCAGAACGCGCCGAGATACAGGAGGCCAGCGAGCATCTGCGGCTCGACGTCGTGCAGCAGCCGCTTCGCGAGCGGCGCACTCATACCGAACGACGCCGCGGCAGCGATCCCGAGCAGCAGCCCTCGACGAGCGGGCATCACCATCACCCTCGAGCGTACGACGACTCGCGCATTCGCTGGTTTCCGACGATGCGTCGCAGGGAACGCCACTGCGTGGGCAGACAGACGACCTTGGAGGATTTGAGATGGCTGTTGCTCACGAACCAGTGAGGGGTGACGGTCACGTCGCCCGTCGTGAACGTCGCACCGATCGTGCGTCATGGGCACCCACGGTCGGCCCGGGCATGGTGCTCGGTGTCCTCGGCACCGTCGGCGTGGTCGTGTCGATGTTCCTGTCGTGGCGCACCGGCGACGTGATGCCGAGCGACGTTCCGTTCGGCTTCCTGTTCGATTCCACGACCACGGCGACGAATCCGTCGATCCTGTTGGCGTTGATCCCGCTCGCGGTGATCATCGGCATCGGCGCGGTCATGCCGCGTGCGAGCGCAGCGCGCATCATCGGTGGGCTCGGCGTGCTCGTGGTGGTCGTGCTCTTCGCGGTGCAGGTTCGCGATCTGGTCGACCGCTTCCCTGGCGCCAACATGTGGGACACGCTCGACACCGGTTGGTACGTCGCGGCGATCTCCGGCCTGGTTGCGTTCGTGAGCGGCTTCCTGCCGTCGGGCTGGACACGACGTGAGTACACCGAAGCCGAAGTCGACGACGGTCGCGACACCCGCACCTACGACCACCGCTGACCGCGTCAACCAGTTGCGCCGAGCAGGTTGCCGCTCGGGTTGCGCCCGCATCCCCGAACTGGCCCTGCTCGCGCGCGACCGCATCTGGCGGGTACTCGTTGATGAAGCCGACCTGGTTGTCAGCTTGCACACCTAGCCTGCGCCGGTGCTTTCGGGCGTCTGGCTGTACGTGGTGGCAACGGCTGCGGCCTTCGGCATCGCCACCGTGGCCAGCCCCGCTGGAGTGTCTGGCGCAGTGCTGCTCCTGCCGTTCCAGGTCGGTGCGCTCGGTACCCCGAGCCCGGCCGTCACTCCCACCAACCTCCTCTACAACGTGGTCGCCACGCCGGGCGCGCTCCTGCGCTACTGGCAGCAGGGTCAGACCGGCGGACGGCTCACGCGCACACTCCTGGTCGGCACCGTTCCCGGAATCGTGGTTGGTTCGATCATCCGAGTCGAGTTGGTGCCCGGGCCGCGCGTGTTCGAAGGCATCATCGCCGTCGTGCTCATCCCGTTGGGTGCGTCGCTGCTCCTCCGACGCGCTGACGAACCACGCGCCGGGCGATGGCGCATCGACGGGTCCGCTCCACTCGTAGCGATCTCCGCGCTGGTCGGCTGTGTCGGCGGGATCTATGGCATCGGCGGTGGATCGATTCTCGCTCCGATGCTCATCAGCTTCGGTCGTTCGCCGCGTGAAGTCGCGCCGGCGACGCTCGCGACCACGCTGGTCACTTCGATCGTGGGGATCGCGACGTTCGTGATCCTGTCGACGAATGCGCACGCGTCGGTCGCGCCGGAGTGGGGTGTCGGCATCGCGCTCGGCGTCGGCGGTCTGCTCGGCAGCTACACCGGCGCGCGGCTCCAGCCGCGCCTTCCGGAAGCGACGATCCGCAGGCTGCTCGGGCTTCTCGTCATCGCGATCGGACTGCGCTACGGCTGGCTTGCCGTCGCCTGATCGCTCGAGCTTCGCCAGATAGGCTCCGCGAATGGT
>JBEVLJ010000217.1:0-8467 GCA_040509195.1 Acidimicrobiia bacterium | reverse complement strand
GACACGGTCGCCAACGCCGTCGAAGGTGGGGCAACCGTCGGCGCGGTCACCAACGCGGGTGTGGGCTCGCCGAACCTGCTCCTGTGGGCCGACCCAGGCACGGTCGTGCTGCCGCCCCCGCCGCCTCCGACTTCGATCATGCTGACCGCGAAGGGCACCAAGGTGAAGGGCGTGAACACCACCGCCTTGTCCTGGTCGGGCACCTCGACCAGCGTCGACGTGTGGCGCGGCACCAGCAAGGTGACGACGGTGGCGGGCTCGAGCTTCACTGAAACGCTCGGCAAGGGCTCCCGCTCGTACACCTACAAGGTGTGCGTGACCACGACCACCACGTGCTCGAACACGGTCGTCGTCACCTTCTGATCGATCTGAACGCGGGCGATTCGTCGCGGGTTGCGCTCTGGCATCGCGCGCCACCTGGTGTTGTACCGATGTTGTACCAACATGGTACGATGAGATGGTTCGAGGCCCTAACATCTCTCGAGCAACGGATGCTGCGCGGACCAGCTCGCCCGTTCACGACAAACCGTGAGGAATGCGATCGGTGCCTGAGCGCGAGAACGAAGACGAGGTTCGCCCGTCATGATGATGCTCAAGCTCCTCGGGCGCTATCTCCTCCCGTACAAGAAGCTGTTGGCGCTCGTCCTCGTCTGCCAGATCGTGCAGACGACCATGAACCTGCTCCTCCCGTCGCTGAACGCCGACATCATCAACCACGGCGTCCTCGTGGGTGACACCGACTACATCCTGCGCGCCGGCGCGCTGATGCTCGGCGCCACGCTCGTGCAGATCACGTTCGCGATCAGCGCGGTGTACTTCGGCGCGAAGGCGGCGATGGCGTTCGGCCGCGACCTCCGCAGCCACATGTTCCGTGGGGTCACCGCGTTCTCGACGGCCGACGTGAACCGCTTCGGCGCGTCGTCGTTGATCACCCGGATCACGAACGACGTGCAACAAGTGCAGATGCTGGTCGTGATGCTCTGCACGATGTTCATCTCGGCGCCGATCATGATCGTGGGCGGGATCATCGCCGCCGCCAACGAAGACGGACCGCTCTCGTTGATCCTCGTGGCCGCGATCCCGGCGCTGATGTTCTGCGTCGGCATGGTCGTGATCCGACTCGTGCCCGAGTTCCAGCACATGCAGGTGCGCATCGACCGCGTCAACCAGGTCATGCGCGAGCAGATCACCGGGATGCGCGTCGTGCGCGCCTTCGTGCGCGAGCCGGAAGAAAGCGCGCGGTTCGGCGTGGCCAACGAGGCGCTCACCATCACGTCGGTTCGCGCCGGGCGCCTCATGGCGTTCCTGTTCCCGAGCGTGATGCTCGTGCTCAACGTGTCGAGCGTCGCCGCGATCTGGTTCGGTGCCCATCGCATCGACAGCGGCGAGATGCAGATCGGCACGATGATCGCGTTCCTCACCTACCTGTTGCAGGTGCTGATGGCGGTGATGATGAGCATGTTCGCCGCGATCATGTGGCCACGCGCAGCGGTGTGCGCGAGGCGCGTTGCAGAAGTGATCGACACTCCTGCATCGATCGTCACGCCTCCGAATGCGATCGCCGAGCTCCCATTGCGAGGGAGCTTCGAGCTCCGCAACGTGGGATTCAGCTATCCGAACGCCGAAGGCTCGGTCCTCGACGGCATCTCGTTGCACGTGACGGCGGGTCAGATCCTCGCCATCGTCGGCAGCACGGGTGCGGGAAAGACGACGCTCGTCAACTTGGCGCCGCGTCTCTACGACGCGACGGCGGGCGAGGTCATCGTCAACGGCGTCAACGTCCGCGACGTCGATCAGGAAGCACTCTGGAGCCACATCGGGCTCGTCCCGCAACGTCCGTTCCTGTTCTCCGGCACGGTCAGGAGCAACCTGCGCTACGGCAACGAGGGTGCGACCGAGGAGGAGCTGTGGCACGCCCTCGAGATCGCGCAGGGGCGTGACTTCGTCGCCGCGATGCCCGGCGGGCTCGACGCGCCGATCGCGCAGGGTGGCACCAACGTGTCGGGTGGACAACGCCAACGACTCGCCATCGCTCGAGCGCTGGTGAAACGCCCCGACATCTATCTGTTCGACGACTCGTTCTCCGCCCTCGACCTCACCACCGACGCCCGGTTGCGGGCGGCGCTGGCGCCCGAGGTCGCTGACGCGGCCGTCGTGATCGTGGCGCAACGGATCTCCACGATTCTCGAGGCCGACCAGATCCTCGTGCTCGACGCGGGGCGCATGGTCGGACTCGGCACTCACGAGGAGCTGTTCGAGACCTGCCCCACGTATGTGGAGATCGTCGAGTCTCAGATGGCACAAGCGGCATGACCGAAGAGCTCGAACCAGACGAACAGACCTTTGGGCCGGTGCGTACACCGGTGCCGAAGCTCCAAGACCCGTCGCGCCGCGCACCGATGATGCAGCGCGGGCCGATGGTCGGCGTTCCGGTCGAGAAGTCCGAAGACTTCATGGGCTCGGCGACGCGGCTGTGGAGGCGCCTGCGGGTCGAAGGCTTCAAGGTCGGCGGTGTCGTGGTGCTCACCGTGGTCAGCGTCGTGTTGCTGGTGTTCGGGCCACGCGTGCTGGGTGAGGCGACCAACACGGTCGTGGCCGGGCTCCAGAGCCCGACGGGGATCGACTTCGACCAGCTCGGGCACACCCTGCTCCTCGCGTTGACGTTGTACGTCACGTCGGCGGCGCTCGGCTACTCGCAGGCCTATCTCCTGGCCGGCATCGTGCAACGCACGATGTCGCGGCTGCGCGGCGAGGTCGAGGAAAAGCTCAATCGCCTTCCGCTGCGCGACGTCGACCGCATGCCGCGTGGCGACTTGCTGAGCCGAGTCACCAACGACATCGACAACCTCGCCCAGAGCTTGCAACAGACGCTGAGTCAGATGCTCACGTCGATCCTCACGATCGTCGGGGTCGTCATCATGATGATCACGATCTCGCCGCTGCTCGCCTTGGTCGCGATCCTCACCATTCCGCTCTCGTTGTTCGTGATCTCGTTCATCACGCACCGCTCGAAGAAGCGCTTCATCGCGCAGTGGGGACACACGGGCGACCTCAACGCAAGCATCGAAGAGGTGTTCACGGGTCACGAGCTCGTGAAGGTGTTCGGGCGGCGCAGCGACGTCGAGGAGCGCTTCGACGACAAGAACGAGGAATTGTTCAACGCGAGCTTCGGTGCGCAGTTCCTCTCCGGGATGGTCCAACCGGTGATGATGTTCATCGGCAACCTGAACTACGTCGCCATCGCGATCATCGGTGGCATACGCGTCGCCAACGGACAGATGAGCCTGGGCGACATCCAGGCCTTCCTGCAGTACTCGCGTCAGTACACGCAGCCGATCACGCAGCTGGCGTCGATGACCAACCTGTTGCAGTCCGGCATCGCGTCGGCGGAGCGGGTGTTCGAACTGCTCGACGCTCCTGAAGAGAAGCCCGACCCGGTCGAGCCGCTCGTCGATCCCGACCCCCGCGGTCGGGTCGAGTTCGTGAACGTGAACTTCTCGTACGACCCGAATTCGCCGCTCATCGAAGACCTCTCCCTGGTTGCGCAGCCTGGGCAGACGGTGGCGATCGTCGGACCGACCGGCGCGGGCAAGACCACGCTCGTGAACCTGATCCTGCGGTTCTACGAGCTCGACGGTGGCGCGATTCTCCTCGACGGCAACGACATCTCGAAGATGACGCGGCGCGACCTTCGCGCCAACATCGGCATGGTGCTCCAAGACACCTGGCTCTTCGGCGGCACCATCAAGGAGAACATCGCGTTCGGGAACCTGGAGGCCACCGACGAGCAGATCGTCGAGGCTGCACGCGCCACGTACGTCGACCGGTTCGTCCACTCGCTGTCGGCGGGCTACGACACCGTCCTCGACGACGAGACCGGCAGTGTGAGCGCCGGTGAGAAGCAGCTGCTCACGATCGCGCGGGCGTTCCTCGCGAACCCCACGATCTTGATCCTCGACGAAGCGACCAGCTCGGTCGACACCCGCACCGAGGTGTTGATCCAGAAGGCGATGACTGCCTTGCGATCGAATCGCACGAGCTTCGTGATCGCGCACCGCTTGTCGACGATCCGCGATGCCGACGTCATCTTGGTGATGGAGAACGGCAGCATCGTCGAGCAGGGGAACCACGAGGCGCTGCTGGAGCGCGAGGGTGCCTACTACAACCTGTACCAGTCGCAGTTCACAGCGGCTGCAGTCGACATCACCTGACCGATGACCGAGGTCGATGGCATCGGTGCCGACGTGCTCGTCGAATCCACCGCGTCGCTGCTCGCCGACATCGAACGCGGGCTGCATCTCGGCGCGCAGCTGTACGTCGAGCACGACGCACAGGTCGTTGCCGATCTCGCGCTGGGTGAGCAGCGCGCGGGCCGTCCGATGACGCGCGACTCGATGGTCACGTGGTTCTCGATGACCAAGCCGACGGTTGCGGTGTCGGTGATGCAGCAATGGGAGCGCGGCAATCTCGACCTCGACGACACGATCGCGACGTACGTGCCCGAGTTCGCGGCCAACGGCAAGGACCGCATCACCATCCGTCACTGCCTCACGCACACGGCGGGGTTCCGCGCGGGCGACCTCGTCTGGTCGAGCGCGCTCGACGCCGACGACTGGTGGCGCGACACCATCGCGGGGATCTGCGCAGTGGAGCCGGATCCCGACTGGGTGCCGGGCCTGCGCGCGGCGTATCACCTGACCGCAGGGATGACGATGCTCGCGGAGGTGATCCGTCGGATCGACGGTCGGGCGTTTTCCCAGTACGTGCGGGACGAGGTGTTCCTTCCGCTCGGAATGACCGACTGCTGGGTCGGCATGCCAGGCGAAGCACACGCGTCCTACGGTGATCGCCTCGGTGCCATGCACACCACCTCGGATCCGACAGCGGGTCCTGTGCCGCTCGACCACCTCGATGCTGCGACCATGATGTCCTACTGCGTCCCGGGAGGGGGAGGGCGCGGGCCCACGCGGCAGTACGCGCAGCTCTACCGCGCGTTGTTGCGCCACGGTGAGCTCGACGGTGTGCGCATCCTCAGCCCGCAGACCGTCGAGGCGATGTCGGCGCGCCATCGCGTCGAGATGTTCGACGACACCTTCAACATCGTGTGCGATTGGGGTCTCGGCGTACAGGTCGACGCCTACGCGATGGGTGGGTACTGCTCGCCGCGCGCGTACGGCCACGGCGGCGCACTGTCGTCGTTCGCGTTTGTCGATCCCGAGGCTGCGCTCGTCGTGGCGTTGCAGACCAATGGCATGCCGACGAACGATGATCACTACGTGCGTCTGCACCGAGCGATGAGTTCCGTCTACGTTGATCTCGGCATCGTCGAGGTCGGTGCGCCGGAGCGACCGCGGCCGATGCCACAGGTCGTGGCACCGCTCGGAACGTGAAGACCGGCAGCCGAACATCAAGGAGCAGGAGCACCGTGAGCGACAACTGGGAAACCGTGGGAGCCGGCGACGTGCAGGTCGGTGACCGGATCCGCTACCGCGGCAGCGAGTTCACCGTCGCGCGCATCGACGACCGCTTCCTCGGTCGCGACGAGATGCTGTGCTTCATCGAGGACACACCGCAGCGGTGGCACGCCTACCCCGGCCCGACGGCGGGCGAGGTCGAGGTCCTCCGAGGCAACTGATCTCACGGATCGAACCTCGACCACGTACCGGTACGCTTGCCGCATGGAGACGGTCGATGACGTCAGCCGCGCGCTCGCCGAGCACGAATACCTCGCCGACGAGGGTCTGGCCACCGCGATCTTCCTCGCGCGGCAATTGCAACGCCCGTTGCTGCTCGAAGGCGAGGCGGGCGTCGGGAAGACCGAAGTGGCCAAGGTGCTGGCGCGCTGGACAGGCGGCGAGTTGGTCCGGTTGCAGTGCTACGAGGGGATCGACGCCGGTCAGGCCGTCTACGAGTGGGACTACGCACGCCAGTTGTTGCACCTTCGCGCGCTCGAAGCGGCGGGGGAGCACGTGGTGGAAGACGAGCTCTACTCGGAACGCTTCCTCGTGAAGCGACCGTTGCTGCGCGCCATCGGCTACGAGCAGAGCGCGGCACGATCCATCGGTGGATCGGTGGCGCCGCCAGTGCTGCTGATCGACGAGGTCGACCGCGCCGACGACGAGTTCGAAGCGTTCCTGCTCGAGATCCTCTCCGACTACACGATCACGGTGCCCGAGCTCGGCACGTTCCACGCGAGCGAGCCGCCGCTCGTGGTGCTCACCTCGAACCGCACCCGCGACGTGCACGACGCGTTGAAGCGGCGTTGTCTCTATCACTGGATTGCGCATCCCGACTTCGAGCGTGAGCTGGCGATCCTGCGCGTGCGCGCTCCCAAAGTGCCCGCGGCGTTGGCGCGTCAAGTTGCCGCAGCAGTCGAGGGACTGCGTGAGCTCGATCTCTACAAGCCGCCCGGCGAGGCCGAGACGATCGATTGGGCGAACGCGCTCGCGGCGCTCGGCAGCACCCACATCGACGAGCGCACCGTGAACGTCACCCTCGGAACCATCTTGAAGTACCGCGAGGATCAGGAGCGCGCCCGCGAGCATGGCATCGGAGCGCTCGTCGGCACCGCGGTGGCGCGGAGTGCCTGATCTCGATCGGCTGGAGCTCGATCGGCCGGAGTTCGATCGGCTTGAGTTCGATCGTGTCGCGGTCGGGTTCGTGCGGCTGTTGCGGGGCGCGGGCCTCGACGTGCCGGTGGGCACCACCGTCACCTTCGCCGAGGCATTGGCTCAGGTGGGGATCAACCGGCGATCCGCGGTGTACTGGGCCGCGCGCGCCACGGTCGCCGCTCGACCCGAACACCTGTCCACCTTCGACCGGGCGTTCGAGGCGTGGTGGGACGGCGGCATGCACGTGGAGCTCACCAGCACCACACACCGCGACCTCGTGCTCGCGTTCGATACCGACGCCGACGAGGAGTCAGAGCCGGAGCCAGATCAGCACGATGAGGACGACGCCGACGTCGACACGTTGTCGGTCCGCTACAGCCGCGCCGAGGTCCTGCGGTCGCGCGACTTCGCCCTGTACACCCCGGGCGAGTTCGCGGAGGCGCGTCGGTTGATGGCCGACCTGCGTCTCAGCGGCGCGCTTCGTCGCTCCCGTCGTACGCGACCCACCTCGCGACGACGTGGCCGACCCGACCTCCGCCGCACGGTTCGCCGCGCGCTCCGCTCCGGCGGCGAGCCGATCAACCGAGCGTTCCTGGAGTCGTCGGAGAAGCCGCGTCGGTTGGTGCTGCTGTGCGACGTGAGCGGTTCGATGGAGCCCTACGCCCGCGCGTTGGTGCGTTTCCTCCACGCCGCAGTGGTCGGACGCAACCGCGTCGAAGCATTCGCGCTCGGCACCCGGCTCACGCGCATCACACGCGAGTTGTCTTCGCACGATCCAGATGCCGCGATTGCGGCCGCGACGCGCCACGTCGTCGACTGGTCGGGCGGCACCCGGTTGGGGGAGGGGATCCGCCAGTTCAATGACGAGTGGGGAGTGCGAGGGATGGCGCGTGGCGCCGTCGTCGTGATCCTGTCCGACGGATGGGATCGCGGTGACCCGGTGGTGATGGATGAACAGATGGCGCGCCTGCACCGCGTCGCGTACCGCGTCGTCTGGGTGAACCCGCTCAAGGCGTCGCCCGACTTCGCGCCGCTCGCACGGGGAATGGCGGCGGCGTTGCCCCACGTTGACGAGTTCGTGGAAGGGCACTCCCTTGCATCCCTCGAGCACCTCGCTGACATCGTTGCTCGATGACCCCCCGATTTCCACGAAATTGCGTCAGATGCCCACAGAATTCGTCGGTCTCGGGCGCAGTTTCGTGGTGGAGCACGAGAGGAACACGATGAAGGAAGTGTTGGACGACATCGAGCGGTGGCGGGCGGACGGGCATCGCATCGCGGTGGCGCGCGTCGTCGGCCTCGTGGGCTCGGCACCGCGTGATCCGGGCGCAACGATGGTGGTGAACGACGCCGGCGAGGTGGCCGGGTCGGTCTCGGGTGGTTGCGTCGAGGGCGCGGTGGTGACCGCGTCGCTCGAGGTGCTCGAGGGAGCGCGCGAACCGGGGGTGATCAGCTTCGGGTACAGCGACGACGAGGCATTCGCCGTCGGCCTCACCTGCGGCGGCACCATTCGCCTCTTCCTGGAACCGCTCGACTGGTGAGCACGTCTGCATCCACGGCCGGCTCCATGCCTGTGTACGAAGCACTCCGCGACGCCTTGCGCGAGGAGCGCTCGGTCGTGCTGGCCACCGTCACGGTCGTGACCGACGCGGATGACGCGGCGGACACGCCGAAGATCGGCGCCAAGCTCCTCGCCGCGCCCGACGGCACGATCGTCGGTTCGCTCGGTGATGCAGAGCTCGATCGCGTCGTCACTCGCGACGCGCTCGGTGAGCTCCAATCCGGGCTCACCTCGACTCGGCACTATGGCGCGCACGGCGAGGCACGCGAGGACACGATCACGGTGTTCATCGAGT
>JBEVLJ010000216.1:0-5193 GCA_040509195.1 Acidimicrobiia bacterium | reverse complement strand
CATGTCGCCGATGAGCACGGTCATGCCGGCTGCGCCGCCGGGGAGCCACTCGAGGTCGGCGCCGACGTGCACGACGTCGGCGAGCATGCGCGGCAACGTGGACGCGATCGTGATCTCGCGCACGGGCTCGGCCAGCTCGCCGTTGCGCACCATCAACCCGTCGACGCCGACCGAGAAGTCGCCGCTGACCGGGTTGGTGCCCGAGTGCAAGCCGCTCACCGACTGCACGTAGAGCGCTTCGGGCACCGACGCGAGGATCTCCTCGGGTGACATCGTGCCGGGCACGAGGTGCAGCGCACGTGCGCCGACACCCGGAGGCGACTTGAACCCACCGCGCATCGCCGAGGCCGTGGTGAACGACTCGCCGCGACGCGCGGTGTAGGTGTTGTGCAGCATGCCGAGCAGTCGACCGGCCTCGATCAACGCGACCTGGTGGGTGGGCACTCCCTCGGCGTCGTGGCTCGCCGCACCGAATGACGCTTCGATCGTGGGATCGTCGAGCAACGTGACGCCAGCCGACGCGACGGTCTCACCTTCGCGCCCCACGAACAACGAGCGACCGCGCTGGATCGCTTCGGCCGACAGCGCGCCACCGATCAACGACACGATCGACCGGGTGACGAGCGGGTCGAGGATCACCGGGAGTCGTTGCGACGACGGTTGCCGCGCGCCGAGCAAACGCACCGCGCGCTCGACCGCGTCGCGCGCGGTGCGCTCCACGTCGAGCTCGGCGAACGTGCGCGCCGCGGAGAACCCACTCCCGGTGCGCGTGTCGACACCTTCGCCTGCCATCGCGTACGCGGAGCAGGAGCACATCGTGCGCCGGTTCGCGACCTCCACCCCGAGTGAGGTGGCCACCGCGCTCTCGACCGCCGCGTCGCCATACGTGGCCGACTCGATGCCGCGCACGCGCCGATCCCACGCCCGCGCACGCGCGTCGAGGTCGATCGCCAACGCGACCTTGTCGGCCGTCGACACATCCAGCAGGTCGTCGCGCCACAGGTCGAGCGACACAGGCTCCCATCGCCCGGCGAACGTGGCCGGGTCGGCCAGGCCGTAGAACTCGTCGGGCGAGCCGAAGCCGGCGTTGTCACGCGCGTCGGCCACCGTGTCGGCGATCACGTCGGGGTCGAGCGATCCCGCCCACGCGTAGCCCTGGCGCTGACCTGAGATCACGCGCACCCCGACGCCTTCGATCTCGGCGACGGCCAACGCCTCGACGTCGCCGTCGAACACCTTCACGTCGACGTCGCGCGACCGCACGGCATACGCCTCGATCTGCTCACCCGCGCCCGCGGCGCCCGCCACCGATCGGGCGACGGCCAACAGGTCGACGTCACTCACCGCGCGTCTCCTCACGCGGCGTCATCCGGCAGTGCCGCCCACGGTGAGCTCGCTCACGCGCAACGTGGGCTGCCCGGCCGACACCGGCACGCCTTGCCCGTCTTTGCCGCACGTTCCCGCCCACGTGTCGAAGTCGTTGCCGACCGCGTCGACCATCCGCAGCGTCTCCGGACCGTTGCCGATGAGCTGCGCCGCGCGCACCGGCTCGGTGATCTCGCCGTGCTCGACCATGTACGCCTCGGTGATGCCGAACACGAAGTCGCCCGTCGCGGTGTTCACCTGCCCGCCGCCGAGCGCCACGCAGTAGATCCCGTAGTCGGTGTCGCGGATGATCGCGTCGGGATCGGTGTCGCCTTCGAGCAAGTACGTGTTGGTCATGCGCACCATCGGAAGGTTCTGGTACGTCTCGCGTCGACCGTTGCCGCTGCTCGCGCGTCCCGCCTTCCGGGCGCGCACGAGATCCCACATGTAGTCGGTGAGCACGCCGTGCTCGATCAACACGTTGCGCTGCGGGAACGCGCCTTCGTCGTCGATCGACTGCGTGCCCCACTCGTTCGCGTAGGTGCCGTCGTCGACCAACGTGATCAGGGGCGAGGCCACCAGCTCACCGACGCGACCGCGGAACACCGACGCGTCCTTCTCCACCAGATCGGCTTCGAGCCCGTGCCCGCACGCTTCGTGGAACAACACGCCGCCCGCGCCGCGCTTGAGGATCACGGGCAGCTTGCCGCGCGGCGCAGGACGGGCGTCGAGCATGGCGAGCGCGCGACGGGCCGCGGTGCGGGCGACGTCGTCAGGGTCGATCTCGTCGAAGATCTCGAAGCCGAGCGTGCGTCCGGGCGCTTCCATCCCGGTCTGCATGCCGGTGTCGCCGACCGCGACGCAGTTCACCAAGAAGCGCGTCCGCACGCGGTCGTCTTCGACGAGCAGACCGTCGGAGTTGGCGATGAGCACCTTGCGTCGCGAGTCGGCATACGTCGCGCTCACCTGACGGATCGCGTCGCTCTCGGCGCGAGCCGCCTGATCGGCGCGTTCGAGGACCTCCGCCTTGCGTGCCTTCGCCACCGACTCGGGCAGGACGCGACTGGCAGGCGGCGGCGGTACCTCACGGCGATCGAGCGCCACCACCTTCGACGCACCCGGCTGGCCCTGGGCCGCGGCCGCGGCGGCTTCCGCAGCCGCGCGGAGCCCCCGCTCGCTCAGATCGGCGGTGTGGGCGTACCCCGTGGTGTCACCGCGTACGACCCGAATGCCCGCACCTCGCTCCCGGCCCGACACGAACTCCTCGACCTTGGCATCGTCGAGGCGCACCGACGCGCTCCGCCGATCCTCGGCGAACACCTCCGCGAAGTCGCCACCGCCTTTGAGCGCCTCGTGCAGTGTGCCTTGCAGCACGGCTTCGTCGATCACTGAGAAACCCTTTCGATGCTCGACGGCAGATCGATTCGCGGGCGGCGAAGGTTGTCTATCGTAGGCCGATGTCGTTGCGCCCCGGTCTGTCTGCTTCCGCCGACCTCGTGGTCACCGACGACGACACCGCGCTCGCGCTCCACACCGGCGACGTGCCAGTGCTCGCGACGCCTCGGGTCGTGCGCCTCGCCGAAGAAGCATCCGTGCGTGCCATCGACGGCAAGCTGGCCGACGACACCACGAGCGTGGGCTACCGCGTCCAGCTCGACCATCTCGCACCCACACCCGTCGGCGGCAAGGTGCGCGCCGAGGCCACCCTCGAAGCCATCGAAGGCCGACGCCTCACGTTTCGCGTGTCGGTGAGCGACGGCCACGGCCTCGTCGCCGCGGGCCGCATCACCCGCGTGATCGTGGAGAGCGCCCGCTTCATGGAGAAGGCCACCGGCGAGTAGTGCTGTGTGACGCCAGAACGATCAGTCCGGGAGGGACTCGAGGAAGTCGGTGAGGGCGGCGCGCCAGGCGACGGGGTTCTCGAACTGAGGTGAGTGACCCCCGTCGGGGATCACCACGAGCTGTGCACCGGGCACCGCACTCGCAAGCTCGCGGCTCGGTTGGAGGAAGCCCAGGTCCTGTTCGCCGACGAGCACGAGCGTCGGCACGTGCAACCCGGCGAGCGCCTCGCGCTGATCCGCCTGCGTGGTGATCGCGACCGCGAGCGTCGCCCACATCACCGCCGACAGCGACGCCCACTTCGCCGCCGCGTACTCAGGAAATCCGGGGCGCTCGGCGAACACGCGCTGGTAGGCCGCGGAGCCGAGCAGGTTGAGCCCGTCTTGCGCCCGGCGCAGCGCAGCCATCCCGTCGGCGAGCGCAAGCGCGGCGCCGAGCTTCGCGACCTCGGGATCGACCGACGGCGGCGCGCCGGGAGACGTGTCCATGAACACCACCGCGGCCGCCAGCTCCGGCCACTCGAGCACCGCCTGGCGAACGACCATGCCGCCCATCGAGTGCCCGAGCACGCACCGGTCGCGCAGCCCCATCCCCTGCGCCACGGCGCGCACGTCGAGGGCGAGGCGTTCGAGCGTGTAGGCCGACGGGTCGGGCGGTTGGTCGCTCTCGCCGTGACCACGATGGTCGAAGGTGACCACGTGGTGCCCGAGCTCGGCGAGCGCGTCGACGTGGTCCGCGAAGTCTTCCTTGGCGCCACCGAAGCCGTGCACGAGCAGCAGGCCCCGATCTCGTGGATCACCCGCTTCGACCACTGCGAGCTCGACGTCGTCGTCAGTGCGCAGCCGGCGTCGGCGCACCGACGGCGAGAACGCGGGACGTCCTGAGCCGACGAGGACCACGGCGTCAATCTACGAGGTCGCACCGATCGTCGTGACCCACGCCGCGACGCCGGGGCCGGGTCGAACGGCCCCGGATGAACTCGTAACATGGCCCACGATGACAGCGTCGGCCTCGGTTCCCGCGCGGAACGATTCACGCTCCCGGCGCATCGCCTACGCGAAGGTGTGCTTCCGCCTGCTCGTGAGCGCGGTGCTCCTCGCCTTCCTGGTGACCAAGATCCCCGCAGGGAGCCTGGAGCCGAAGGACACGCACGCCGGCACGCTCGTGTTCTTCTTCGCGGCCTTGGCCATCACTTTCGGCGGGTTCGTGCTCTCGGCCTGGCGCTGGCAACGCGTGCTCGCGGTGTTCGACGCCCACGTGCCGATGCGCACGCTCCTCTCACACTCGCTCGCGGGGCAGTTCGTGGGCAACGTGCTTCCGTCCACGATCGGCGGAGACGTGTTGCGCGTGAGTCGATCGTCGAAGGCGGTCGGCGGCAGCGACGTCGCGTTCGCGTCGGTGGCCATCGAGCGTCTCACAGGTTTCGTCGCGCTCCCCTTGCTCACACTGCTCGGGATCATCGTGAAGCCGTCGTTGCTCGACGTGCCGCACGCGTGGATCTCCATCGCGATCTCCGCCGTGACCGTCGTCGCGCTGTGCGCGATCTTGTTCGTCGCCGGCCACCCGCACCTCGCCGGTCGGTTCGAGAAGCACGACAACTGGATGCGCTTCATCGGCGCAGTGCACATCGGCGTGTCGCGACTCCACCGCGAACCCAAGCAAGCCAGCGTGGTGCTCGTCGCCGCCGTCGCGTACCAAGCGTCGGTCGTGGCCGCGGTGTGGTGCGCGATCCACGCGCTCGGCGTGTCGGTGCCCGACGCCGCGGTGCTCGCGTTCATCCCCACGGTCGCGATGGCGCAGGTGCTGCCGATCTCGCTCGGTGGCATCGGCATCCGTGAAGGCCTGCTCGTCGTGTTGTTGCACCCGCTCGGCGTGCCGACCGGCAAGGCGATCGGCGTCGGGTTGCTCTGGTACGGCATGACGCTGTTGGTGAGCCTGCTCGGCGCGCCAGCGTTCGCCGTGGGCCACCGCCACACCGCAGACGACGAC
>JBEVLJ010000215.1:0-4019 GCA_040509195.1 Acidimicrobiia bacterium | reverse complement strand
ATGCGATTGGCAGATGGCGCGAGCGACTGGGTCGAAGCCGCTCCGGTCTTCGACGGTCGCACGATCAGTCCCTTCGCCGCCCAGAGTGTTGGCCGTTTCGTCGCGGTGCTCGGCGGGCCGAAACCCAGCGCGGTGCTCGACGTCATGAAGGGATCGTGGCACCGGATGCCGTCGCCCCCGCACCTCGTGGGAACGCGTGGCTCGGGCGCTTGGTGGACAGGGACCGAACTCCTCGGTCTGCAAGCGGGACGAGGCGGGCGTCTCGCCGTCGCGATCTACCGCCCAGGACCCTGATCGTGTCCGAAATGTTCGATTGTTGAACGGGGACGCGACCGTGTAGCCTGGTGGGTCGGCTCTCGGTGGGTTCGTGCGCGCGCGTCGGTCTCCGATTCACGCGCGCCAGAGATTTGAGTAGGTGGCTGCACTGGCTAAGCCCAAGGATGACACGATTCTCGTGGAAGGAACGGTTGTCGAACCGCTTCCCAACGCGATGTTTCGCGTCGAGCTCGAGAACGGGCACAAGGTGCTTGCGCACATCTCGGGGAAGATGCGGATGCACTACATCCGAATCCTGCCCGGTGACCGCGTGCAGGTGGAGCTCACCCCCTACGACCTCAGCCGAGGCCGCATCACCTATCGCTACAAGTGACCCGGCAGCACGTTCGCCGGACGACGACAACGCAACGACAGTGCCCGGACCACGCGTCCGTGGCTTCGAGAGACAGGTTCTGATGAAGGTCCGACCGTCGGTCAAGCCGATGTGTGAGAAGTGCAAGGTGATCCGCCGCCACGGTTCGGTGCGGGTCATCTGCGTGAACCCGCGCCACAAGCAGCGCCAGGGATAGAGGGAACGCATGGCTCGAATCTCCGGAGTCGACATCCCCCGCGAGAAGCGGTTGGAGATCTCACTCACCTACATCTTCGGCATCGGCCGCACCACCGCCCAGCAGGTGTGCGACGGCGTGAGCATCTCGCGCGACACGCGCGTGCGTGATCTCACCGACGAAGAAGTCGCCCAGCTCCGCACGTTCGTCGAGGCGAACGTGAAGGTCGAGGGTGACCTTCGCCGCGAGATCGCCGCCAACATCAAGCGCAAGGTCGAGATCGGCAGCTACGAGGGCTTGCGTCACCGCCGCAGCCTGCCGGTCCACGGTCAGCGCACCCGTACCAACGCGCGCACCCGCAAGGGTCCGAAGAAGACGGTCGCCGGCCGCAAGAAGGCCCGCAAGTAGCACCACCCCGTCATTCGCATGCGGCGACCGAAAGGTCGCTCGCCAGCGAGCGAACGGGATGCCACCGCGACATTCGAAGACACAGCAAAGAACGAGAGAGCGAGCGAGAGTTATGGCAAAGCCGGCAGCCGGCGGTCGTCGCCCCAAGCGGCGCGAACGCAAGAACGTCGCCTACGGAACGGCGCACATCAAGTCGTCGTTCAACAACACGATCATCACCATCACCGACCAGGGCGGCAACACGATCGCCTGGGCTTCCGCCGGCAACGTCGGCTTCAAGGGCTCACGCAAGAGCACGCCGTTCGCCGCGCAGCTCGCGGCCGAGACGGCGGCGCGTCGCGCGATGGAGCACGGCGTGCGCAAGGTCGACGTGGTCGTGAAGGGGCCGGGCTCCGGACGTGAGACCGCCATTCGCACCATCCAGAACACCGGTATCGAGGTCGTGGGCATCAAGGACGTCACCCCGATCCCGCACAACGGGTGCCGTCCGCCCAAGCGTCGGAGGGTCTGACCATGGCCAGGTACACGGGAGCCGTGTGCAAGCTGTGCCGCCGCGAGCGGATGAAGCTGTTCCTCAAGGGTGCGAAGTGCGACAGCATGAAGTGCCCGATCGAGCGCAAGCCGTACCCGCCGGGTGAGCACGGCCGCGGTCGCATCCGCGAGAGCGAGTACTTGCTCCAGCTGCGTGAGAAGCAGAAGGCCCGTCGCATCTACGGCGTGCTGGAGAAGCAGTTCCGCAACATGTACGCAGTTGCCGCGCGCGAGAAGGGCATCACGGGCGAGAACCTGCTCCGCATGCTCGAGCTCCGTCTCGACAACACGGTGTTCCGCGCCGGGTTCGCGGCGAGCCGCAGCCAGGCGCGTCAGTTCGTGCGCCACGGCCACGTGCTCGTCAACGGCAAGCGCGTCACGTTCCCCTCGTACACGATGCGTCAGGGCGACGTGGTCACGCTGGCGCCGAAGGCGCAGAAGAACATCGTGATCCGCCACAACCTCGACACGATCGACCGTGCCGTGCCGATGTGGCTCGAGGCAGCACCCGCCGACTTCAAGGCGACGGTGCGTGACCTGCCGCTGCGGGAGCAGATCGACATCCCCGTGCGCGAGCAGCTCATCGTCGAGCTCTACTCCAAGTAACTCGTACCTTCCCGCCGGGCGGTTGCCGGCGGCCCTGATCAACCTGATCCGAGGCGATGCACCATGCTCATCATCCAGCGTCCCCAAGTCGAGGCCGGTGAGCCGGAGGGCAACCTCCAGCAGTTCACCATTGGTCCGCTCGAGCCCGGCTTCGGCCACACGCTCGGCAACAGCCTGCGCCGCACCCTGCTCTCGTCGATCCCGGGTGCTGCGGTCACGCAGGTGCACTTCGACGAGGCGCTCCACGAGTTCGACGTGATTCCGGGTGTGAAGGAAGACGTCACCGATCTCATCTTGAACATCAAGGACATCGTCCTGCAGTGCACGTCGGACGAGCCGGTCACGCTGCGTCTCGACGCGCGTGGCCCCGGCGACGTCACCGCGGCCGACATCCAGGTCACGGCCGACATCGAGATCCTCAACCGGGAGCTGCACCTCGCGACCGTGAACGCGAAGGGCCGCTTGGCCGTCGACCTCACCGTCGAGCAGGGTCGCGGCTACCTGTCGGCGGAGCGCAACAAGCGCACGTCGACCATCGGTGTGATCCCGGTCGACGCGATCTTCTCGCCGGTGCGTCGCGTTGCGTTCTCGGTGGAGCCCACTCGTGTGGAGCAGGCCACCAACTACGACAAGCTCACGCTCGAGATCGAGACCGACGGTTCGATCTCACCGCGTGACGCGCTGGCCTCGGCCGGCGACACGCTGCGCAACCTCGTCACGCTCGTCGCCGAGCTCACCGACGAGCCGCGTGGCCTCGAGCTCGGAGAAGTGGCGCCGTCGACGGTGTCGCCCGACCTCGACCTCGCCATCGAGGAGCTCGAGCTGTCCGAGCGTCCGCGCAACTGCCTCAAGCGAGCCCGCGTCGACACGATCGGCCAGCTCGTCACCAAGACGGAGGACGACCTCCTCGCGATCACGAACTTCGGTTCGAAGTCGCTCGAGGAAGTGCTCCAGAAGCTCGACGAGCGTGGCTTGGCGCTGCGCGTCAAGGAGTAGCTGAACGATGCCCACCCCGAAGAAGGGCCCGCGGTTCGGTCAGAACCCTGCGCACTCCCGGTTGATCATGGCCAACCTCGCGTGCCACCTGTTCGAGGCCGGCGCGATCACC
This sequence comes from Acidimicrobiia bacterium, assembly GCA_040509195.1. GTDB lineage: Bacteria > Actinomycetota > Acidimicrobiia > IMCC26256 > DASPTH01 > DASUMF01. The sequence goes on along the minus strand of JBEVLJ010000215.1, from coordinate 542 downwards.
ACCACCGTGCCGAAGGCGAAGGCGCTTCGTCCGTACGCGGAGAAGCTCATCACCAAGGCGAAGAGCGGCGGCGTGCACGACCGTCGTCAGGTGATCTCCAAGATCCACGACCAGGACGCGACGCACAAGCTGTTCGCCGAGATCGCGCCGCGATACGCCGACCGTCCCGGTGGCTACACGCGCATCCTGAAGCTCGGCCCTCGCCCCGGTGACAACGCGCCCATGGCGCGCATCGAACTGGTGTGAGCCAGCTGTCGTTCGGCCCAGAGCCGAGCGCAGCGGAAGTGTCGGTGCCGAGCGAAAAAGAGAATCTCGCACCGTCTCGCGTCTTGAAGCTCACGGTCGCGTACGACGGCACCGACTTTCGCGGGTTCGCCACACAGCTCGAGCAGCGCACCGTCGAGCGCGTGCTGAGCGACGCGCTGGCCAAGGTGTTGCGGGGACCGGTGAAGATCACGTGCGCCGGTCGCACCGACTCCGGCGTGCACGCGTGGGGCCAAGTGGTCAGCGTTGCGACATCGCGCGACGACGTTGATCCCGAC
>JBEVLJ010000214.1:0-7623 GCA_040509195.1 Acidimicrobiia bacterium | reverse complement strand
AGATCCAGAGCAGCGGCAACGACAGCACGATGGCGGTCGTGCCGGCAGCACGCATCGGCCCGCGCACGAACGCGCCGAGCGCGAGCGCCAACGCGATGAGCAGCAGCGAACCGATCGTTCCCGCGACCTGTGGGTCTTGGTCGTCGATGGCCGCCACGAACGCGACCATTGCGACCACGGCGAACGCCCCGGCGACGACGCCGAGCAGGTGCGCGAACGCCGGCGCGGGGCGGCGATTCGCACGCCATCCGAGGTATCCGTCCACCTTTGCGCCGGTGCTCGGCGCGGTATCGATCGTTGCGTCGGACATGTGCTGCAGCCCCCTGTGCATGCGGCCGTGAAGGTCACGGCCTGGAAGCCGACCGGTCGCGCCGGTCGGACGTTGGTCAGCGACCCGACTGCGGGCCTCCGCGTTCGGTGGACACGAGGAACGAGCCGACGAACGCCGCCGCGCAGCCGAGCACGATGCCCCAGAACCCGATGCCGAAGCTCCGGCCACCCTTGTTGAGCAGCAGCCACGCCACCGCGTTCACGGCGGCGAAGAAGCCGAGGATCAGGTGCACCTGCACCCAGGTGAACCCGAGCACCCGTGCGGGCAGCCCGATGTGGGTCAAGGTGATGAGCGCAACCTGCGCCGCCATGATCGTCACGAAGACCACCATCAACGGCGCAACCGGGAAGAGACCGGTGGTCCAGACCTTCGCGGAGCCGTAGGGCGCGGTGTAGAAGTCGAAGAACGAGAAGACGAGGGCCACGGCACCGCCGAGCATGATTGCGAGCTCGCCCGGCGTGGTGCCGCGGCCGTCCGCCATCAGGCCGCCGGAGGAGTGGCGCCGCCCTTGCCGCCGAGTGCGCCGGGCAGCTCGTCGGCTTCTCTGGCCATGAGGAACCCGCCGATGAAGAGGCCGAGCGACAGCAGCAGGCCGGCCCACAGGCCGAACTTGGTGTAGTCGGTGTTCATGATCCACTTGAGGAGCACGAACACGAAGGCCACCGCGCCACCGATGAGGTGCATCATGCCCCAGCCCACGCTGCCGAGCCGGTCAGGAAGGTCGACCGCTTCGATCTTCTCGATGATCACGTGCGCGGCGAGGATCACACCGAGCAGCACGGCCACGATCGAGAAGAAGGAGTCGGGCTGCTTCCAGGCGCTGTAGTTGTAGCTCCCGAACGGCCCGAGGTCGACGCCGTACCAGGGAAAGAAGCTCACGATGAAGAGCAAGACACCGCACACGGCGGTGGTGATCTCGCCGGGGGTCAGTTTCTTGAGGTCCACTGGTCGTCCTCGTTTCGTGTTCCGTTGGCCCGAGCCCTGCCGCTCGGAGGCGCTGATGAGGTGGCGACTCGAAGTCGCCCGACGCCGTAGCCCACCACGGTCGGGCACTGATTGCAAGGACCCTCGGCGTCCGCGGAGTCGCACGGGAGCTGGCCGGGGCGCTCGGCTACCGTGATCAGGTGGGACGGATTGCAGTGCTCGCATCGGGAAGCGGCACCATCCTGCACGCGCTGCTGGGCGCTGATCTGCCCATCGCGGTGCTCATCGCCGACCGCCGATGCGGCGCGATGGAGATCGCCGAATCAGCCGGAGTACCCGTCGAACTGATCGAGCGCACCGACTTCTCCCGCAACTTCGACCGTCTCGCGTACACGCACGACGTCGTCGACGTCCTGCGCGCCCACGAGGTCGACCTCATCGCCATGGCCGGCTTCGGCACCATTCTCGAGAAGCCGGTGCACGACGCGTTCCCCGACCGCATCGTGAACACGCACCCCGCACTGCTGCCCGCGTTCAAGGGGTGGCATGCCGTGCCGGCTGCACTCGAAGCCGGCGTCAAGATCACCGGCTGCACCGTGCACCTGGCGCGACTCGAGGTCGACGACGGTCCGATCCTCGCCCAGGAGGCGGTCACCGTGCTGCCCGACGACACCGTCGACACGCTGCACGAGCGCATCAAGGAAGTGGAGCGCCGTCTCTACCCCGCGGTGCTGCACGAGCTGGTCGCGGTGGACGACGCTCAAGCTCGAACCAACGACGAAGCCACCGAAGAAGGAAGCTGAATGCGCGCACTGCTGTCGGTGTGGGACAAGTCGGGAGTGGTCGACTTCGCCCGCAGTCTCCACGAGCTCGGGTGGGACTTGGTCTCCTCGGGCGGCACCGCCACGGCCATCGCCGATGCCGGCATCCCGGTGATGCCCCTCGCCGAGGTCACCGGGTTCCCCGAGATGCTCGACCACCGCGTGGTCACGCTGCACCCGAAGGTGCACGGCGGCATCCTCGCCGACCGCGGCAAGCAGTCGCACCTCGACGACATGGACACGCACGGCATCGCCGCGTTCGACATGGTCGTGAGCAACCTCTACCCGTTCTACGAGTCGCCCGACATCGAGACCATCGACATCGGCGGCCCCGCGATGACGCGTGCCGCGGCGAAGAACCACGCGTGGGTCGCGATCGTCACGAGCCCTGCGCAGTACGACGGCGTGCTCGCCGAAATCCGCGAGCACGGTGAGGTGAGCGCCGACACGCGCCGCGCACTCGCGCTCGAAGCGTTCGCACACACCGCGGCCTACGACGCCGCGATCGTGAGGTGGCTCGAGGGCGACGACGTGTTGCCGCAACATGTGCGCGTCGCGCTCGAGCGCGTCGACGCGCCGCTGCGCTACGGCGAGAACCCGCATCAGGCGGGTGCGCGCTACCGCGAGGTCGGCACCTCGAGTTGGTGGGACACCGTCGAGCAGCACAGCGGCGTCGCGCTCTCGTACCTCAACCTCTACGACGCGGATGCCGCGTGGCGCCTCGCGCACGATCTGGGCAACGACGCGGTGTGCGCGATCATCAAGCACGCCAACCCGTGCGGTGTCGCGGTGGTCGCCGACTCCGTGTCTGAACGGGAGAGCAGTCTTGCGACCGCGTATCAACGCGCACTCGAGTGCGACGAGCGCTCCGCGTTCGGCGGGATCGTCGCGTTCAACCGTCCGATCGACCAGGCGACCGTCGAGCTCATGGTCGAAGGCCCCCAAGCCGACCTCGTGATCGCGCCCGGCTACGAAGAAGGTGTGGTCGCCGCGCTGCGCAAGAAGCGCAAGAACACGCGACTGCTCGAAGCCGCGCCGCCCGAACCGATCACGCGCGAGTACCGCCAGATCTCCGGCGGATTCCTCGTGCAGGAGCCGCAGCACTACGCGGCGACGCGCAGCGATTGGCGCGTCGTCACCAAGCGCGCGCCCACCGAGGAGGAGTGGCGCGACGCCGAGCTGGCGTGGCGGCTCGTGGGCCACGTGAAGAGCAACGCGATCGTGCTGGTGAAAGACGGCCAGGCCGTCGGCATCGGCGCCGGCCAGCAGAACCGGGTGGAGTCGGGTGAGATCGCGGCCAAGAAGGCGGCGGGCCGTGCGGCCGGTGGCGCGGGAGCATCAGACGCCTTCTACCCCTTCCCCGACGGGGTCGAGGCGGCTGCCGCAGCAGGCGTCGCGGTCGTGATGCAACCCGGAGGGTCGGTCGGTGACGAAAAGGTCATCGAGAAGGCCGACGAGCTCGGGCTGGCGATGGTGTTCACCGGCGAGCGCCACTTCCTGCACTGACGAGAACGGAGACGCACCGCCGATGACCGCCAAGATGATGCCCGGAGGCCCCGTCGCCGATGCGGTGTTCGCCGATCTCGTGCCGCGCGTGGAGAAGCTCCTCGCCAACGGTCACACACCGGGGTTGGGCACGTTGCTCGTCGGCGACGACGAGCCGAGTGCTCGCTACGTCGCGATGAAGCAGCGCAAGGCTGCGGAGCTCGGCGCGGAGTCGCCGCACATCCACTTGCCGAACGACGCGACGCAAGCCGACGTGGTTGCCGCGGTGCGCGAGATGAACGACGCTCGCGACGTCGACGCGGTCCTGTTCCAATATCCGGCGCCCGCGCACATCGACTACGACGCCGCGCTCATGGAGCTCGACCCCGACAAAGACGTCGACGGGATGCACCCCACCAACCTCGGACGTCTCGCGCTGGGCATGTCCGGTCCCGTGCCGTGCACGCCCGCGGGCATCGAGGCGTTGCTCGCGTTCTACGAGATCCCGGTGGCGGGGCGTGAAGTGGTCATCGTCGGGCGTGGCGTCACGATCGGTCGCCCGCTCGGTCTGCTCCTCTCGCAGAAGCGCCCCACTGCGAACGCGGCCGTCACGCAGGTGCACACGGGCGTGAAAGACTGGCGCCGCTACGTGGAGCGCGCTGACATCGTGGTCGCCGCCGCGGGTGTGCCCGGCATGATCCAGCCTGAGCACCTCACCCCGGGCGTCACCGTGGTGGGCGCGGGCGTTCAGTACGAAGGCCGCAAGCTGCTCCCCGACGTCGACGTCGCGTGCGAAGAGGTTGCGGGCGCGATCACGCCGCGCGTCGGCGGCGTGGGTCCCACCACGATCGCGATGTTGTTCCGCAACTTCGTCGAGGCGGCAGAGCGCGCCGCATCAATTGGATCGGGTGCGCGAGGATCTCGCACGTGAGCGGTGTACCCGAGCCCGTGCCGGAACCACAGCCGGAGCCGTTGCCGTCGATGAATGACGCCAGCAACACCGCGCGTGCTCCCGCGGGGGACACGTGCCCGTTGTGTGCCACGCCGATCGCGCCGAGCGACATGCGTTGCCCGCGATGCAACCGGAGCCTCGCCGGCGTCGGCAACCGTCCTGGGCCGTTCTCCCGCCGCGACGTGGTGCTGTGGGCAGGCACGATCCTCGTGATCTATCTCGCGGTGATGCTCATCGTGTTCGCCGCGCGTTGACCGGCCGGCTGATGGCGGAGGCCTGACCGCGATGATGCTCGCCGAGCTCGACGTGCGTCACACCCGTCGTCATCAGCCGACGCGACGCGTCGCGCTCGGCGACGCCTACCTCCCCACGAGCGGCGTGGCGTTCGGCGCGGTGTTGCTCGGCGCGATCGTCGCCGAGTTCGCGACCGCGGTCGAAGAAGAGGAGTACGACGCGCTGCTCCGGCTCGCCAACGACGCGCGCAGCGGCCTCAGCGTGCCGCGCATCGCGTTGCGCTACCGCCTGCAGACCGACACGCATGGCCTCGATCTGTCCCGTCACCACATCATCGGCCCCGACATCGAAGCGGGGCAGGTACGCCCTCGCCTCGAGCTCGACCTCCACGGTCCACCGGTGTCGCAGCTCATCGGCGCGCTGCTCGGAGCTGCCAGCCTCCCGCCGTCGGGACGTTCGATCGCGTTCAAGGCCGTCGACGCCGCGCTGGCCCGTCCCGGCCGTCTCCCCGAGGGGCTCGACGTCCGGCGGCGGCTCCAGGGCCTGCCGGGCGTGCGGCCGCCCGCACCAGGGGTGCGCGCCGCGGGGAGCACGGTCGACGGCTGGCAAGGCGTGCCGTCGGACCGACGGTGGGCGATGGAGGTGCTCGGGCTCAGCTCCGACATGGCCGTCGAGCGCGACGACGTGCAGCAGCGGTTTCGTCGCCTCGTGCGACTGGCGCACCCGGACCACGGGGCCGTCAAGGTCGGCGCGGCGGAACGCATCGCCGAGCTCACCGACGCACGTGAAGTGCTCCTCGGGTTCGCTTCGGCGGGTGGGCGATCAGCCGGGTAATTTCCGCGCATGGCTTCCTCTCCCGTCCACGTCACCGTCACTGGCGCAGCAGGTCAGATCGGCTACGCCCTGGTGCATCGCATCGCCAGTGGCGCGCTGCTCGGGCCCGACCAGCCTGTCGTCCTGCGTCTCCTCGAGATCGAGCCGGCCATGCCGTCGCTCGAAGGCGTGGTCATGGAGCTCGACGACGGTGCGCACCCGCTCCTCGCCGGCATCGAGGCCACGTCCGACCTCAAGACCGCGTTCGACGGCACGAACTGGGCGCTGCTCGTCGGCTCGATTCCGCGCAAGGCGGGCATGGAGCGCGGCGACCTGCTGTCGGTGAACGGCGGGATCTTCAAGCCGCAGGGTCAAGCAGTCAACGACCACGCGGCGAGCGACGTGCGCGTGTTGGTCGTCGGCAACCCGTGCAACACGAACTGCCTCATCGCGCGTTCGCACGCGCCCGACGTGCCGTCGGACCGCTGGTTCGCGATGACCCGTCTCGACGAGAACCGCGCCAAGACGCAGCTGGCCAAGAAGGCGGGGGTGCACCACGGTCTCGTCTCCAAGATGACGATCTGGGGCAACCACTCGGCCACGCAGTTCCCCGACTACTTCCACGCCGAGATCGATGGCACGCCCGCGCCTGAGGTGATCACCGACGAGGCGTGGCTGCAGACCACCTTCATCGAGACGGTGCAGAAGCGCGGCGCGGCCGTCATCGAGAAGCGCGGCGCGTCGTCGGCCGCGTCGGCCGCCCACGCGGCGATCGACTCGGTGAACAGCGTCGTGTTCGCCACGCCCGGTGACGACTGGCACTCGCTCGCGGTCTGCAGCAACGGTGAGTACGGCGTGCCCGAGGGTCTGCAGTTCGGCTACCCGGTGCGCAGCGACGGTTCGTCGTGGTCGATCGTCGAGGGGCTCACCCACGACGAGTTCGCCCAGGCGAAGATCGACGCGACCACGCAAGAGCTGATCAGCGAGCGCGACGAGGTCACGTCGCTCGGTCTGCTCGGGAGCTGATGTTCTCGTCACTCACCTTCGTGGGTGACGACGGAATTTCCGGCACCGTCGAGCTCGCGCTCGGCGAGTCGCGCGCGTCGTATCTCGCGGAGCTCGTGATCGCGGGTGGCGATGTGCCCGACGAGTGGCGCGGTGTCGTCGTCGTGCGCGACGACGACGTGCCGCTGCCGCGCGGTTCGCTGGTCGAGATCCGCGCCGACGGGCTCTGGGCCGAGTTGATCCACGAAGCCGACGATCATTGGAGCTTCGGCCTCGAGGCGTTCGGGTTGCGCTTCGACACGCTCGACGACGCGCGCACGTCCGACGTCGGCGAGCGCATCCCCGTCGGCCTCGATCTCGAGTGGGACCGCGGACGCGTCGTCGGCGTGCTCCTGCTCGCCCGCTCCCGCATCCCCATCGACGCCCCCGGCACCTTCACACTCACGGGCACCGTCACCCCCTGACTCGCCGTCCCCCCTTCCTCCTCGAAAGTGCGTTTGGATCCCGTGCTTGGCGCGCGATGGTCACGCAATTTCGGGCGGGGTTCGGGCGGGCTGGCGGAGGGGCGTCGGTCAGCAGCGGGTGTTGGGGGCGGGCATCGTCTGGTCGACGAGGTAGCGGGTGACGGCGGCGTCGATGCAGTCGCTTCTTGCCGTGCCGAACGCAGTGTGCTCGGTCGATTCGAAGGTGAGCAGCGTGGAGCCGGCGACCCGCGTCAACATCGACACGGCACCGGAGTACGGCGTGGCGGGATCGCCGGTGGTGCCGATGACGAGGATCGGCGCAGTTCCCGTCACCTTCACGTCACCGAGCGCGTCGCCCTTGGCCGCCTTGGGCATGCCGGTGCAGCCCGACACCGCCCAGCCCCCACCCCACGGCGGGATCTCGGCCTGGAATCGGAGCACGTCGGCGAGCTCCGCCACGTCGGTGCGGGGCTTCTCCGGACGGTCCACGCACGAGATCACGAGGTTCGCCTCGACGGTCGGATCCCAATGGCCGTCGGTCGATCGTCCGAGGCGGCTGTCGGAGATCTGCAGCAACGCCCGCGCGTCGCCGCG
>JBEVLJ010000213.1:0-14039 GCA_040509195.1 Acidimicrobiia bacterium | reverse complement strand
ACGAGGCGTGCGCGACGGCACCCACGTGGGGCTGTTCTTGTTCAACAGCGCCGCCTACGCGGAAGCGTTGTTCGCATGCCTGAAGCTGCGTGCGGTGCCCGTGAACGTGAACTTCCGCTATACGCCCGCAGAGCTTGCCGCGCTGCTCGACAACGCCGACGCCGAAGCTCTCGTGTACCACCGGGAGATCGCCGAGCGAGTCGCCGCGGCGAGGCCACGCGTGCCTCGCGTGCGCACGCTCGTGGAAGTCGACGACACCGACGAGGTTGACGGCACCGTCAGTCTCGACGGCGATCCGCGCCCGCACGGCCAGCCCGTCGTGGACGACGCCCTCGACTTCGAGACCGCGATCGCGACCCACGCGCCGGCACCGCGCATCGAGCGCTCCGGCCACGACCACCTGCTCTGGTACACGGGCGGCACCACCGGCGCCCCGAAGGGCGTGATCTGGGAACACGCAAGCCTGCTCACCTTCGGGCTCGCGTCCGGGTCGACCCTCCTCGCGCTGGACCCGCCCGCCACGCTCGACGAGCTCGCGCGCTCCGTCACGCTCCTGCACGACGATGCATCGGACACACGCGCCCTCGTCACGCTGGTCACCACGCCACTCGTGCACGCAACCGCGGCGTTCCAACTGCACTCGACCTTGTCGCTGGGCGGCACGGTCGTCGCGCTGCCGCGCGGACGCGTCGATGGCAACGAGGTGTGTGCCACCATCGAACGCGAGCGCGTGCGGGTGTTGTCGGTGGTCGGCGACCTCGTACTCGCACGGATCATCAATGCCCTCGAGCGCGCCGAAGCGGCAGGAACGCCGTACGACCTGTCATCGCTCCTGCGCGTGTACAGCTCGGGCGCGATGGTGCAACCGGCCACCAAGGACGCACTCCACCGACGCGGCTCGATGACGTTCTATGACTCGCTCGGCTCGAGTGAGGGTTCCGGGTTCGGGGTGGCGTTCACCTCCGGTCCGGGCGAGTCGACGAGTGGGCGCTTCCACCTCGGCGTCAACGCCCGCGTGCTCGATGCCGACGATCGCGACGTGGAACCCGGGTCGGGCGAAGCCGGCCTGCTCGCGGTCGCGGAGTCGACCGGCATCGGTTACTACAACGACCCGGAGCACACTGCCGCCACGTTCCGCGACCTCGACGGTCGACGGTACGCAGTGCCGGGCGATTGGGCCCTGCTCCACGACGACGGCACCATCACGTTGCTGGGCCGCGGCTCCGGGTGCATCAACACGGGTGGCGAGAAGGTCTGGCCCGAAGAGGTCGAGGAGGCGTTGAAGACGCACCCGCTCGTCGCTGATGCGCTCGTGGTCGGAGTCCCCGACGACGAGTGGGGCGAGACCGTCGCCGCGGTCGTGGCCATCGAAGGCGATCGCGGTGCGCCGCCCACCGTCGACGAGCTCAGCGCCTGGGTCGGCACTCACCTCGCGCGCTACAAGCGGCCGCGCCGTGTGGTGTTCGTCGACGAAGTCCAGCGCAGCGCGATCGGCAAGCCCGACTACAGGTGGGCGCGGGAACAGCTCACGAGCTGATTCACCACGCGAGGTGCTCGCGCACCAGCGCCGCGGTGCCGTCGGTGTGCTCCTGCACGAAGAAGTGCGAGCCGGGAACCTCGAGGCGCGTCGTGCGCGCGGCGTTCGCCTGCATCTCGAACCAGTCCCGTGGCAGGTTGGTGTCGATGCCGTTCACCACCGTGACGGGCGCGTCGATGACCGCGAGGTGGTCGAACGCTCGCAGCGCGCCGTCGACGCGACCCGCATGCTCGAAATACGTCGCTTCCACTTCGGGCGCGCACTCGAGCTCGATCGAGCCGTCGTCTCGATCGCGGAATCCGTACTGCACATACGCCGCGAGCACGCTGGGGTCCAACGCGGCGAGCGGCGGACGCGAGCCGTACGACGCCAACACGGTGGCGCGATCGGGCCACACCGCGCGTCGTTTCCGGGCGCCGCCCGCCAACCCCCCGCCGGTGCCGGCTTCGTGCTCCGAGGCCGGGAAGGCGATCGCTTCGCAGAGCAGCACTTTGCGCAGCAGGCCTGGGCGCATCGAGTCGGCGATGAGCGCGACCGCGCCGCCCATCGAGTGGCCCAGCACGACCAATTCCGTGATGCCGAGGACGTCGAGCACGGCCAGCACGTCACGAGCCCCATTGCTGAAGGTGCACGAGGCGAGGTCGGCCGGCGCCGCGCTCGCGCCGTTCCCCCGCACGTCGACCGCGATCGGTCGGAACTGATCGCGCAGCTCGCGTGCCAACGGGTCGAACACGCCGGCCGGGAAACCGTTCGGGTGGGCGAGGAGCAACGACGGCCCGTCGCCACCCCAATCCAGCGCCGAGATCTCGATCCCATCGCTGATCGCCGTCACCAGCCGGGCTTCCACGGGCAGCAAAATAGAGCCTCCGAAGCGGCGAAGCCGCGTCGGGGCGCAGGAGCGAGCGTGTCCGCCGTGCCGCAGAAGCCGCAGTAGGACCCCGAGCGAGTGAGAAGGTAGGGTCTGGCCATGGCGACTGCACCCGGCACCCGTTTGCGTTGCGAGCAGTGTGAGACCGAGATCATCGTGGTGAACGGCACCGATGGTGATCTCTCGTGCTGCAACTCGCCCATGGCCACGAAGCACAGCTGAGATGGCGAATCAGATGGGCAAGCGCTACACCTGCAGCGTGTGTGAGGCCACCGTGCTCGTCACGAAGGCGGCCGACGGCGAACTCGTCTGCCACGACCAGCCGATGGAGCTCGCGTCAGCCAAGCCGCTGCCGTCGTCTGACTGATCGATCGTCGCGGGGCGTACGCGCAATCGCGCCGCCCTGGCCGGAATCACCGCGCAACCCGGGGGGAAACTGAGTGAACGTCGCCATGATCCTCGACATGGTGGCCGACGCGCTCGGCGACCGCGTCGCCTTCGGTGACCGCGACGGAGGACTCACCTTCGCCGATCTGCGCCGCGCCGCGCACGGCGTGGCGCGCCGGGTCACCGCCGACCACCGCAACGTCACGTCCGTGGCGTTGATGGAGCCGCTGTCGCCGCTCGCGCCCGCGTCGCTGTTCGGTGCCGCGTGGGCCGGCGTCACGTACGCGCCACTCAACTTCCGGCTCCCCGACGACCAACTCACCACGCTCGTCGGGCGACTCGACCCCACCGTGGTCGCGGCGCCCAATTGGCTCGACGGCGCGGGCGACGACCCCCTCGACTTTCCTGGCGCACCCGAGCGACCGGCGGTGCTGCTCTTCACCAGCGGCACGTCAGCGGCGCCGAAGGCCGCCGTGCTCAGCCACGCACAGCTGCTCAGCTACGTGATGAACACGATGGAGCCCTTCTCCGCCGACGACGACGAATCCGCCATCGTGTCGGTGCCGCCGTTCCACATCGCCGGCGTCGCGTCGATCCTGAGCTCCACGTGGATCGGGCGACGCATCGTGCCGCTCCCCCAGTTCACGGCGGAGTCGTGGATCGCGACCGTGCAGCGCGAAGGAATCACCCACGCCACCGTCGTGCCGACGATGCTCGATCGCATTGTGGCCGTCATGGAGTCCGATCCGTCGGCGCGCGTGCCCTCATTGCGCAACCTCGCTTACGGCGGTTCGCGCATGCACCGCTCGGTGCTCGAGCGCGCGCTGCACCTCATGCCCGACACCGACTTCGTGAACGCGTACGGCCTCACCGAGACGAGTAGCACCGTTGCGCTCCTCGGCCCCGACGACCACCGGCTCGCGATCTACAGCGATGATCCGATGTTCCAGCGCCGACTCGAGTCGGTCGGCCAGCCGATCCCGGGCATCGAGGTCCGCATCGCCAACGAGGCCGGCAACGAGGTCCCGTCGGGCGACAGCGGCGAGATCCTGATCCGCGGCGACCAGGTGAGCGGCACCTACGTCGACACCGAGTCGAAGGTCGATGCCGACGGTTGGTTGCACACCGGTGACCGCGGCTGGGTCGACATCGAGGGCTACCTCTTCTGCGAAGGTCGCGCCGACGACACGATCATCCGGGGCGGCGAGAACATCGGCCCCGCCGAAGTGGAAGACGCGCTCCTCCAGCACGACGCGATCGCCACCGCCGCTGTCGTCGGACTCCCCGACGAGGAGTGGGGCGAGAAGATCGCCGCGATGGTGGTGCTCGCGCCGGGGGTCGATTCGATCGACGTCACCGCGGTCCGCGAGTGGGTGCGCACGCGCATCGGTTCGTTGAAGACGCCCGAGCTCATCGAGACGTGCGACGAGCTCCCGCAGACCGGCAGCGGCAAGGTGTTGCGTCGCCAAGTGCGCGACGACCTCATCGCCCGCCAGCCCTGACCCACTTCTGCATCGCTGCTTCGTCGAACGTGCGGTCAGCGTTCGAGTGACGCGAGGCCGCCGGAGTTTGCGATCTCGGCGGCGAGCGCGTCGAGGCGTTCGGGGTGGCCTTTGAGCGTGCCGTCGAGGAAGTCGATCGCGACCTTCTGGTAGAGCTCGAAGTAGGCGTTGCCGGGTGCCGTGTACGGCGGCACGTGGCTCGCGCCTTGCAGCGTGACCATCCAGCGGGGTGCCGTGAGGTTGGCGCGGTCCCACGCGATCGAGTCGGGATACGGGTCGTACTCGTCGTTCGTCTCCATCACGTGCATCATCGGCGTGCCGGTGTCACGCACGTGCGGGTTGTTCACGTTCTCGAGGTTGCCCGCCATCGCGATGACCGACTTCACGCGTGGGTCCCGACAGCACGACAGGAACCCGACGCCGAACGAGATCGCCTCCCCGTCGGAGTGACCGGACGCCGCGATCCGCGACGGATCCACTCGCGCACCGATCTCGTCGTTGGTCCCGAGCGCGAGGATCTGCGAGATCACGAACGAGGTGTCCGCGAACGTCTGCTCGTAGTCGACGTGACTCGCTCCACCTGGTGCGCCACTGAGGATCGGATAGGTGGGCGCGGCGATCACGTAACCCGCTTCGGCCCACCGTTGGAGCATGGTTGCGTAGAACGACGGCGTGACCGCGTATCCGTGCGAGAACACCACCAGCGGATACGTGCCCGGCGTCGACGGGTACCAGAACGACGTGGGCAGCGTGCGTTGCGACGATCCGCCGAAGTCGCCGTTGGGAGACGTCTGACGACTGCTGTCGACGAACGTGCGCTGATCCGTGCTCACCGGATACGTGCGACCGATCTCGAGCGACGGCCGGGTGGCCGACGCGGCGGTGGTCTCGGTCGACGCGGGTGGCGCGGCGGTGGTTGCCGGGGCCGTCGTGGTCGCGGCCACCGCAGTCGATGTGGGTGACGACCCCGCGCTCACCGCATCGGTCGAATCATCGGCACGCCAGCGCGACACCGCCAACGCAATGCCGCCGGCCACCACGATGCACACGGCGGCGACCAGCGCGCCGACGCGTCGCCGACGTCGGCGGCGCGTCAGTCGAGCGGTGCGGCGTTCCTGCGGGAGCGCGTCAACCCTCGTCGATGGAGATGGCCTGCTTCGGGCACTGGCGGATCGATTCTTCGACCTTCGCCCGCAGGTCGTCGGTGGGGTTCTCCTGCAGGATGTACAGGAAGTCGTCGTCGCGCACCTCGAACACCTCCGGCGCGATGCCCATGCAGATCGCGTTGCTCTCGCAGAGGTCGAAATCGACCACGACCTTCCAGGCCATTACTTCCTCCAGAGCCGATGAGACGCTGATGCTAACTCCGGCCCGCCGCGGCGACCCGAATTGGTCGCCGCACGGAGTTTCGAAGGGTGCCTGGTACTAGGCGTTGGCGTGCTTGCGGCGCCGGGTTCCGACCACGAGCACGGTGCCGAGCATGAGGGCCGCGAAGCCGATCAGCACGTTGCGTGTGGTGTCGGAGGAACCGGTGAATGCCAGTGCCCGTGCCCGAGCCGCAACCTCGCCAGCTACACGGACACGCACGACGCTCTGTCCGCCCGGGTCGGGGCAGACGTCGGAGTAGGCGTTCGTGTTCCCGTACGTGTACGAGATCGAGATGTCGACCGGCACCGGGATGTCTTGGGGACCGAACGTGAACGAGCCGTCGCTGTTGAGGGCCTTGCCCGGGCCGATCACGCCATTGAGCACCAAGCTCACGAGCACACCGCTGGGGTCCCCGCCGACGGCGCCGGTGATCGTGGCACTCACAGGACCAGGTGCGGGCGGCACGACGCCGCCCGGGGTGTTGATGGTGAACGTGAATTTGCATCCCGGATTGGGCGGCATGAGGTCGGTCCCGGCGCTGGCCACGCCGGCGAGACCGATCACCCCGACGAGCGTCGCGATGGTCGTCACGCCGATCAGCTTTCGCAGCGAGCTCCGCACGATGTGCCTCCTGAGAACCTTTGATTCCTGCCCACGATCGGCTTCGGGTCCCGGCCCCTGACCTGCATCACCCGTTCGTGTGATGCACGGCAGTGTAGGTCGATCGCCACTCTCCGCGGTAGATCCATCGACACACATGGGCCACGAGTTGTCGAGTTCGAGCTGCAGAAGCCAAGAACTCCTTGTGCCACCACGGTTGTGCCCTGTGACCTCGGAGCGTGAACACCGTCGCTTCACGCCCGACCGGCGGTCACTTCGCGCTGGACGAAGCCTTCACCGCGCACGAGTAGGGCTCGATCACCAGCCAGCTGCGGCCATCGCTCTGCACGAGCGACCCGCACGGCACCGGCTGCGCGTGCATCTCCGGCCACGTGGAGCGACCGACGGTGCCCGGAACCCGGTACGTGAAGTGCGCGCCGTTCAACGCCTTCAGGAGGGACGCGCGGGTGGGGGTGGCGCCCGCAGCCGCCAGGGCCCGCACGAAGAAGTCTGCCGACCAGTATCCCGCGGCGATCGCGGGCGTCATCGCGGTGCCAGGCGCGAACCTCTCGACCGCGGCGGCAAGCTGTCGATTGGCCGGCGTCGCTTCGTCGACCGTGGCGATCGGCACGAGCATCGTGAGACCGTTCGCGCCCGACGGCAACGATGACGCGTACACCGCACCGCTGACTGCGACCGTGCCCGTGTATCCCGCGACCGCGAGCTGTCGCGCGAACGCCGTGGTGGTGGGTACGGCGGCGAGCACGAGCGCAACGGCCGGTGCCGGCGCCGCGGCGGTGATCGTGCGCGCGATGGCGCCGAGATCACTCGTGGCGGCGAGCACGACGGGCGCGTTCACGACGAAGCCTGCGGTGCGGTATCGCGCGATGTTCGCCTTGCCGGCTGGCGGGGTGAACGCGGCCGCAATCTGTGGGTCGTCGGTCACGGGCACGACGGTTGCGGCCCTCGGACGACCGAGCAAGGCGCGCAATTGCACCGGCCACCCCGGGTTCACCGCGGTGGTGGCCGACTGGCCCGACACGCCGATCACGCTGAACCCGGTGCGGCTCGCGTGCCACTCCGCGCTCGTGGCGATGCCGAAGAACGGCACGCCGGCGCTCGTCAACGTGCTCGCGCCCACCGACGGCGCGATGGCCGGCACGACCGCGAACGCCGAGGTCGCGAGTCGCGTGGCGGCGGCGTTGGCGGTCGCGGCTTCGGACGCCGCCTCGGTGCGGAGGTACTCGATCGTGCGACGGTGCACGCCGTTGGCGCGGTTCGCCCGCGCGAAGCGCGCTCGGGCGCCGATGTCGGCCCCCTGCGACGCGCCGTCGGAACCCACGATCCCGCCGACCGTGATGGTGCGTTTCGTGACACCCGGGTCGGGGGTCGCGCTCGACAACGCATCCGCGTCGAGCGTCGGCACGAGCAACCCACACGCGGCGACGCTCACGACGCCGAACGCGAGGGGCGCGACGAACCGACGAGCCCTGCGAGGGATGACGTGAGTTCTGCTCATGCCTTCGTGGACACGACCTTGGCGCAGGCGTACGGCTCCGCGACGTTGTAGACGGTACCGGTGCTCTGCACGAGCGTGCCGCACGCTGCCGGCTCGTTGTGCGCGCCCGGGAACTTGACGGGTCCGACCGTGCCGGTGACCGAGTAGGTGAACTTGGTGTTCGCCTTCGTCACGAGCGACTCCGCAGTGAGGCGCTTGCCCGCGCGCTCAACCGCGTTGATGAACAGATCGGCCGACCAGTATCCCGCGATCACCGATTGGTCGATCGGTTGGTCGGGCGCGACCGCACGCACGTCGGCGACGAGCTGCGCCATCGCCGGGTTGGTCGGCGCGCTCTCGACCGCGGCCGTCGGCGAGAACACGAACGAACCGGTCGACGACGCGACGAGCGACGACTCGTACTCGACGGTGTTCGTGAACACCCCGTCGTATCCCGCGTTGCGCACCGCCTGACGCACTTGCGCGACGTTCGCGTAGCCCGCGTTCACGAACACCGCGTCGGGCGCGCCACTGTTGTTCGACCCCAGGATCTGCCTGGCGAGCGCGTCGTAGTCGCTGACGGCAGGAACGGGAAGTGAGTTCGCCGACGACAGCACCGTGAACCCTGCGCTCTTCACGCTCGCGTCGAGCGCGCTGGCGAAGTACTTCCCGGAGTCGGTGTTCTCGGTGAGGATCACCGCCGTGGGGCTCGACTTCGCACCAAGGTTCTTCCTGACGAGCGTCGCCCAGGCGTTGCTGGTCGTCGCCGCGTCGGGCGGGAACATGCACCCGGTGAACGAGAACCCCCACTGATTGCCGCAGAAGTTCGACGAGACGGCCCACCCGAAGTATGGCACCTGGTTCTTCACGAGCGTCTCCGCCGCTCCGAGGTCGGGTGTGACGACGGGAACGACCGCGAACACGTTGTCTTGCTGTACGTACGTGTTCGCGAGGTCCGCGTTGACCTTCGCGATGCCGAGGTCGTCGCGCATCCCGAGGTAGTTGAACGTACGACCGTTGACGCCGCCCCCGTCGTTCGCGCGCTTGAATCGCGCCTTCGCGCCGACGTCGGCGCCGGGATAGCGACCCACCTGTCCGAACCCACCGATCGTGATCGTGGTGTCGGTGACGCCACGCACGCCGCCGCCGTTGGTGGCGCTCGTCGTCGTGGGAGGCACAGTGGTGGGGGCCGTGGTGGTCGCGCCGTCCGAGGCCCCCGACGCCGGCGTCGCCGTGAGGGCGCACGCGCCGGCCACGAGCACGGCGATCACGGTCGACGGACCGACGCGGCGTCTCATGCGGGCTCCTGGATCGGTGTGGTCAACAGCGGCACCAGCGGCGTGAGCAGGTCGCGAATGTCGGCCGCACACCGGTGGAACACCTCGGCGTCGCCTCCCGCGGGATCCTCGACGTCTTCCCACGGCTCGAGCGCCACCGTGGCGAGCTCGAGCGCAGCAACGCGCTCCACCAGAGTTCCCGAACCGAGCGGCAGGTCGCGGGCGAGGCGGCGCAGCGTGCCCGTGCGCGCGGCCACGTCGGGATGGCGCTTCCGCACGTACTCGACGTGCTCCCCTGCCATCGCGAGCACCAGGTCGGCGTCGGCCAGATCGCTCGCGGTGACTTGTCGACTGCGGTGCCCGTGCGCCGACGCTCCAAGCCCGGCGATGGCATCCGAGGTGCGCCCGCTCATGGCCAGACCTTCGATCACGAACGTGCCTCGTGTCTGCACCTGGAGACCTGGCGTGTCGGCGAGCAGCGCGCCGGCGATGACCGAACGCGCGGCATTGCCCGTACAGAGGGTCACGACCAGCGGCATCGGGAGGATGCTAGAGGCACCGCTCCGATGGCCGTTCGCGCCGGTCGGTACCATCGGTTCGTGACCATCGACGTACGCCGCGCCGACGATCGATTCCACACGGAGCTCGATTGGCTCGACAGTTGGCACAGCTTCAGCTTCGGCTCGCACCGCGATCCTTCGAACACGCATCACGGCCTCCTGATCGTGAGCAACGACGACGTCGTGCTCGGCGGGCGCGGCTTCGGCACGCATCCGCATCGCGACATGGAGATCGTCACGTGGGTGTTGAGCGGTGAGCTCGAGCACCGCGACAGCACCGGCACAGTGGGCGCGATCTATCCCGGCCTCGCGCAACGCATGAGCGCAGGCACCGGCATCACGCACTCCGAGATGAACGCGAGCGCGACGGCCAACGTGCACCTCGTGCAGATGTGGGTGCTGCCCGACACCGAAGGCATCGAGCCCGGGTACGAGCAGCGCGACGTGAACGACGCGCTGAGCGCAGGCGGTCTCGTCCCAGTGGCGTCGGGGCAGGGGCACCCGAACACCGTCACCATTCACCAGCGCGACGCGGTGTTGTACGCAGGCCGCCTGGCGGCGAGCGAGTCGGTCGCCGTTCCCGACGCGATGCACGTGCACCTGT
The DNA here is from genome assembly GCA_040509195.1 of Acidimicrobiia bacterium. GTDB lineage: Bacteria > Actinomycetota > Acidimicrobiia > IMCC26256 > DASPTH01 > DASUMF01. The sequence goes on along the minus strand of JBEVLJ010000213.1, from coordinate 3,838 downwards.
ACGTCGCAGTCGGCAGCGCGACCGTGTCGGGCGACGTGCTCGAGCGCGGTGACGCGGCGCGACTCACGCGCGCCGGCACGCCCACATTGGTGGCAGGTGCGGAAGGCGCCGAAGTCCTCGTGTGGGCGACGGCCTGAGAGAGATTCGGCGCCTGAGCACGATCGCGGTCGACTGGTCGGGGCGAGCGCACGGAGAACGACGCGCCATCTGGCTGGCCGAAGTGAACGGCGACGAGCTCGTCCGCTTGGAAGACGGGCGTTCGCGCGCCGAGATCGCCGACGAGCTGGCCGCCTGTGCGCGACGCGAACCGTCGCTCGTGGTCGGGCTCGACTTCTCCTTCTCGTTGCCCGCATGGTTCTTGGAGGAACAGGGATTCGAGTCGGTCGACGACCTGTGGGCCGCCGCCGCCGAGCGCGGTGAAGCCTGGCTGGCCGAGTGTGCGCCACCCTTCTGGGGTCGCGCGGGCACTCGACGCCCCGACCTGCCCGCGCACTTCCGGGCCACCGAGCTGGCGCTCGGCCACGTCGGCGGCATCCGCCCGAAGTCGACGTTCCAGGTGTCGGGTGCGGGCAGCGTCGGCGCCGGCTCGGTGCGCGGCTTTCCCGTGTTGGCGCGCCTGCGCGCCGATGGGTTCGCGGTGTGGCCGTTCGACGACCCGGTCAGTCCTGTGGTGCTCGAGGTGTGGCCGCGGCTGCTGACCGGGCCCGTGGTGAAGCGCGACCGTGACGCGCGCGAGGCGTATCTGGACGCGCGGTTCGCGTCACTCCCCCGCGAACTTCGTCGGCGCGCGATCGCCAGCGACGACGCGTTCGACGCCGCGGTGTCGGCTCTCGAGATGGCGCGTCACCGCGACGCGATCGCTGCCTTGACGCACGCCGAGGATCCCGTCACGCAGCTCGAGGGCGCGACGTGGCGGCCGCCGGACGACTGACCTGCCGACTGACCGGCCGACTGACCGGCCGAGAGCTCAGGCCAACGCGTCGGTGAGTCGTTCGACCGAGTCGTCGACCAACGTCGGCAGCAGTTGCAACACGGTGGTCGTGTCGACCACGTAGCTGAACACGTCGATACCGCGGCCGGTCTGCACCGCGGCGATGCCGACACCGATCGACTCCGTCGTGTCGTCCTTCAGCGTGATGGTCACGGTGCCCTCATATGCGGTGGTCGCGTCGGCGATCGTCTCCACGTTGGCGGGCGTCACCTTCACCTTGATCGACGAGATCTGGCTCGCCGTCTTCGGATCCGACTTCAGCGACGTGGTGAACACCTTCGTGAAGAGCAGGTTGATGCACTTCACCACCGACGGTCGGTCGAACACCTTCATCGCCGCAGTCGCGCCCTTCTCCGTGGCGAAGACCGTGACGGTGTTGTCGATCTGGGAATTGCCGAGCGAGAAGTCAGGCGACTTCGCGTGGGTTTCCTTCTCGGTCGTCGCGCGCAGCGCGCGGTACTCGGCGCACGCGGGAATTGTCTTGGCGAGCTTCTCGGTGTCGGCGTCGGTCGACGCGTCGCGTGGCGTCGACGTCCAACCTTGCGGGAAGTCAGCAGTCTCGAGCAGCCCGGCGTTCGCCGCTTGCAGGTCGGTCGCCTTCGACGCCGAGGCCGGCGTCGCCACCGCGGTGAGCGCGCCGACCGCACCGGTGATCACGAAGGCGCACGCGCCGAACCAAGCTATGCAGCGACGGGTCATGGTTCTCCTACGGTTCGCCGACGGGTCGACTTGAGAACGCATCGGTCGTGCGGTCACGCCGTGCTGCGTGTGCCGTGCTGCGTGTGCGTGCTGCGTGTGCCGTTCAGTTTGTGCCGTTCAGTTTGTGCCGTTCAGTTTGTGTCGTTCAGTTGTGACGGCCGACGCTCACCCAGTCGTTGCCGTCGTGGCGACGAATGACCCGAGCGGGATTGCCCACCGCCACCGAGTGGTCGGGGATCGTGCTGGTGACGACCGATCCGGCGCCGATCACCACCTGGCGCCCGATGGTGGCGCCAGGCAGCACGATCGAGCCGTGACCCAACCACGACCCTGCGCCGATGGAGACGGGCCGCGGCGCGGCGAACTGACGGCCGATCGTCTCGTCGAGGTCCTCGTAGCCGTGGTTCGCGTCGGTGATGTACACGTGATGGCCGGTGAAGACGCCGTCGCCGATCTCGACCGACTCGTGACACACGATGCCGGAGCCGCGGCCGAGCAGCACGCCGTCGCCGATGCGCACGCCGGGCGCGGGATCGATCACGTGGCCCGGCATCACACCGGCGGACAGGCTGCAGTTCGGTCCGAGGATGCAGTGGCGACCGATGCTGATGTACTCCTCGCCGTAGAGCGCGGTGACCGGGAACATGATCACCGAGCCGTCGCCGTAGTGGCGGAAGCGCTGCGCACGCTTGCTCCCCGCGCGGATCGCCGCCAGGTCGGCGAACCGGTCCCACCCGGCGCGCGCGACCTCGCCGGCCAGGAGTCGAGCACGCTCCGGAAGAGAAGGCACGCGAGAACGTAACCACACATGAGGCGCCGAAGTGAGCGCAGCGAACGTGGGGCCGCAGCAGCGAGCGTGTCCCGACTTGCCGCAGAAGCCGCAGAAGCCGCAGAAACCAGCGAGCGAGTGATTTATGGTGTCCGAGGAAGAGCTCGCCGCGACAGAAGCGTCACGCGCCGCGTCCGAGGGCGGTTCCGACCGCGCGTGACACGTGACACGACCTGTGCGGCCCTGGCGGCTGCGATCGTGATCACCGCGCTGTGCGTAGCGAGACGATGACGAGGCAATGGTGACGAACGCTGACGAGATCCGAGACGGTCAGCGGGCCGCGTGGGCGGGACTCTCCGCGGGGTGGGAGAAGTGGGACGCCGTCATCATGGATCAGCTCGGTCCCGTCGGCGACGCGATGATCGAGCAGCTTGATGTCGTCGACCGTGAGCACTACCTCGACATCGCGTCAGGTACCGGCGAACCGGGACTCGCGCTCGCGACGGCGGTGCCGAACGGGCGCGTCGTGCTCACCGACCTCGCGCCCGAGATGCTCGACATCGCCGCGCGTCGCGCGAGTGCGCAGGGCGTCACCAACATCGAGACGCACGTGTGCAGCGCCGACGACTTGCCGTTCGACGACGCGACGTTCGACGGGATCACCGTGCGCTTCGGCTACATGTTCTTCCCCGACATGGCGAAGGCGACTGCAGAGTTCGTGCGGGTGTTGAAACCGGGCGGACGCATTGCCGCGGCGGTGTGGGTGAAGCCCGACGAGAACCCGTGGACGTCGATCGTGATGCGAGCGATCGCGACCGAGACCGAGCTGACGCCACCCGATCCCGATCGACCGAACATGTTTCGTTGCGCGGCCGATGGCTACGTGCGCGATCTCTACACGCGAGCCGGACTCACCGACGTCGTCGAGCGCGACGTGCACGTCGAGCTCGTGACGGCATCACCCGAGCAGTACTGGGACATGATCAGCGAGCACGTGTCGCTCGCGGTCGCCGCGCTGCAACAGGTCGACGATGCCGCTTGTGCGCGCATCCGCGAGCTCGTGATCGCGGACGTGGCAGCGTTCGAACGCGACGGGACGGTTCGCGTTCCCGGCGTCGCGCGCTGCACCGTCGGCACGAAGCCGTGACGCTGTCTGGCGATATGGTCGACCTGTTCTGGATTCCGCTGGGCGCCGGCGCGCACGTCGTCAAGGCCAGCGGTCGTGCCTATGAAGCGCTCTCGGCCTGTGCGCACCACAGACCACGCTGCGACCTCTACCACTCTGCGCTCGAGGTGACCGTTCCGGACGGACGGTTCGTCATCGAGCAGGCGCCCGTTCCTGACGCGGACGGCGCGCGGCGAGGCGTGGTGGTCGAAGG
>JBEVLJ010000212.1:0-4658 GCA_040509195.1 Acidimicrobiia bacterium | reverse complement strand
ATGATCGACGCCGCCGAGGCGAGCTCGTCGAGGCCGGGAGCAGACGACGTGAGCAGCTCGGCACGACGTCGACGCGCGTCTGCGTACGCGCTGCTCGTCGGGGCGACGAGGTCGAGTGCGGCCAACGCGCCGGGCACGTCGCCGCGGTGCTCGCGCGTGCGAGCGAGACCGAACGCGGCGGGCGCGACGTAGTTGGCATCCGTCGCGGCGCACGTGGCGTACAACTGCTCGGCGAGCTCGGCATCGCTGGTCTGCTCGCACGCAAGCGCGAGTGCCAGCTTCGGGGCGAGCTCCCCGGGCACCTGACCGAACACCGTGTTGAACGCGGTGGTGGCACCACCGTGATCGAACTGAGCCAGAGCCGCGAGGCCCGACAACCACAACGCCCGCCACTCCCAGGGGTTGTCGGTGAGGATCTGGTCGAGCACTTCGGCGGCGAGCGGGAACGACGACGAGTCGATCGCAGCGCGCGCCTTCGCCAGCTGCACCTCGATCGTCTGTTGCGGGGCTTGCTCGAGCGCTTGAAGACGTTGCGCACCGTCGGCGAGGCTGACCCCCGCGAGCCACGTTGCCATCGCGTCGGCGCGGTCGACGCGCAGCGCGGGCAGGTCGGCCCAAGTGAGCTGCATTCCGGCGCCCGTCGGCGAGCCGAAGAGCGACGATGCAGTGGAGTGTGCAGCTGCCGCGGTGCCACTGTCGACCGCCACCACTTCGCGCAGCACGCCGATGAGCTGGTCGCGAAGCTCGTCGGTCGATTGGAAGCGGTCGTCGGGATTGGTCGCGGTGGACTTCGCCAGCACGCGGTACAGCGAGTCGTAGCGCTGGAACAGTGGCGTGTCGTCGACCGATGGCAGCGACGCGACGTACGTCGACTGGTTGCCGCGGAACTCCATCGCCAACACCGCGAGCGTGCGCCCGATCGTGAACACGTCGCTCGCGACGCTCGGCCCGACGTCGGCGACCTCGGGTGCCTGGTATCCAACCGTGCCGTAGATCGCTGACTGGTCGTCGTCGGCGCGCCGCACACCGCCGAGGTCGATGAGCTTGAGCGAGTCACCCGCCTGGATCACGTTGTCGGGCTTGAAGTCGCAATAGAGCAACCCCTGCGAGTGCAGGTACGAGAACGCGGGGAGGATCTCGATCACGTACGCGATGGCCTGGTCAGCGGGGAACGGGTCGTACGCGCCGGCGTGCGCTTCCATCCGTCGCTTCAGGATCTGCTTGAGCGACTGACCGCCGACGTACTCCATCACGATGTAGCCGGCGCCTTGGTGCGTGACGAAGTTGTAGATCTCGAGGATGAGCGGGTGCTGCACCTCGGCGAGGAACTGCCGCTCGGTGATCGCCGCCGCGAGCGCGTCGGCGTCGCCCGAATTCAGCAATCCCTTCAGCACCACGTAGCGGTCGGACACGTTGCGGTCGCGCGCGAGATAGATCCAGCCGAGTCCACCGTGCGCGATGCAGCCGACGACCTCGTACTGGCCGCCGACGATCTCCGCCGGTTGGAGCTTCGGGGTGAACGAGAATGGCGTGCGGCACTTCGGGCAGAAGCCCTCCGCGCGCCCGGGCTGCTCGCCGCGCGAGCGGCCCACCTTCTCACCACACTTCGAGCAGAAGCGCTTCTCCTCGGCGACCTCGGGATGAGCGATGACGACCGACTGCGGATCGGGGACCGGCGCGGAGGGCACCGTCGTGATGCCCGCGCCCAAGTGCTGGATGCGGGCAGTCGCGCTCACCAGACGCCGGGTCGGACGGCTCAAGCCGGCGCGCGCTGAACCGATCGGCGAGCTCGACAGCCGTGTCGACGCGGCGTGGTGCCGCGCGCTGGTCGAGGCTGCACCGGCGCCCGGAGCGGCATCGGCCGCCATGCCACAGACGTTGCAGTAGCCGTCTTCGATCTGTCCGGTGCACCCAGATTGCCTGCACGCCACGGTCGTCACGATCAGTCCTCCTGGTGCGGCGGGTCCGCATCAAACGTGTCCGCATCGAACGCGTCCGCCACGGACGGATCGGCACCCACGGCGACGCGCACCGTGTGCTGATACGCCGCGACTCGCTCACGCGCGATCACGAGGTCGCACGGGGCCGACCAGAGCTCGTCGCGGGCGGCTTCGTACGCTGCCGCGAGCTTCGCGTTCTCGGCAAGACCACTGCGCGCGGCGCGGGTGCGGTACGCGCCGAGCATGCCGCGCAGCTCGTCGCGCGCGAGGAGTGGAGCGCCATACACCGCTTCCGCTTGATCGAGCGCACGCGCGCACCGGTCGAGCGCCGTTGCGTACGCGTCGAGCGCGACGCGGGTCGAAGCCCACGTCGCCGCGTCGGACACGTCGGCGGCGGGAATCGGCGGCGGCGGGCCGAGGACCGTGACGGCCGGCACCGCCTGCACCGGCGCGTGCGCGATCCGCGAGCGGCAGCGCTCGGCCAACGCACGGACCGCGCTCGTCTGTGCGAGCAACTCGTCGTAGGTGGCGCGGCACCCGGCGAGGTCGTGCGCGGTCGACGCGCGCCGGCTCGCCTCCTTGATCAGCTCGCGCTCGATGGCGGTGACGGCGGTGTCGACCGCGTCCACCGTGGAGCGGATCTCGTCGTGCGCCCCGCCCGTCACCGCGCGCTCGAGCGCGTTCGCCTGTGCTTCGAGCGCGAACTCGTCGGCGCCAAGCACGTCGGCTTGTCGGCGGCACCGCTCGATCGCCGTGCGCACGGCGAAGATCCGCGCCGCGACACCCGACCCCCCGACGGCGTCGGTCGACAGCGCGTCGCGCAGACGGTCGGTGAGCGCGGTCACGAGCGTGCACGCCTCCGAGAGATTGAACGCCGTCGGCGCGCCGAGCGCGTCTGGAATGCGCCCCCACAGGAGGCGGGCGAGGTCGACGAGCTCGTCGGTGCCGACCCGACCGCTGTCGTACGCGGCGATCAGTTCGTGCCGGCGCGTTCCGATCGACTGGCTCATTGACATCGCGAGGCTGATCTCCGCCGCGTGGGCATCGGGATCGGTGGCGAGTTGCGCGGCCGCGTCGACCTCGTCGAGGGCAGCGTCGAGCTCGTCGACCCAGCGTGCCAACGCCTCCAGGAATGTGAGCACCTCGGCGCTCGACGGCGACGTGGTGAGGGTGCCCGGAGGACGCGGGGGCGCAGTGAGCGGGGACGGGGTCGCGGGCGCAGCGGTCATCGTCGCCGTCACGGAGTCCGTCCGTAGACCGCGACCGGCGGGGGCGGCGCCGCACCGGGCGGCTGCAGCCACGTGCGGTACATCTCCGACCAGGTCCCGTTGTCTCGCAGGTCGGCGAGCACGCCATTGACGAAACGCACGAGCTCAGGATGCGACTTCGCGACACCGAGCCCGTAGGGCTCGCTGGTGAGCGCGGGGCCGACGATCTTGGCGTACGGATCCTGCGCGACGAAGCCGGCGAGCACTGTGTCGTCGCCGGTCACCGAGTCGACGGCGCCTTGTTGGAAGAGCACCATGCAGTCGGAGATGTCGTCGACGGGCACGACGACGACCTTCGGGTAGTTCGCGAGGTTGTCGATGTTCGTCGACCCGCGCGCCGCGCACATGCGCTTGCCGTCGAGCTGCGAGATGCCGGTGACCGGCGAGTCGGCACGCACGAGGATCTTCTGCCCTGCGTCGAAGTACTGAGACGAGAAGGAGATCTGCGCCCACCGCTCACAGTTCACGGTCATCACGTCGGCGATGATGTCGACTGAGCCGTCGAGCAGCGAAGGAATGCGCTGCGCGTAGGTGACGACCTTGTACTCCACCCGGTTCGGGTCGCCGAAGATCGCGTCGGCGACCTCGCGCACGAGATCGATGTCGAAACCCTCGAGTTTGCCGGTCAACGGATTGAAGTAACCGAACAGGAGCGTGTCCGCCGAGACCCCAGCGATGAGTCGACCGCGCTGCTGGATCGTTGTCAGGTAGCCCGGCGGCATGTTGCCCGGTGCTGGCATGGGGCTCAACGGTGAGAACGAGGCGACAGGGTTGCCGCAGTCGGGCGCGGCCGGGACCGAAGGAGCGGTGGTGACAGTGGTCTCGGGCAGCCCGCTGGTGGGACCGCGCTCCGCGCTCGACCCGCCGTCGTCGCACGACGCGACCACGAGTGAGAGCGCAAGGAGCGCGCCGACGAGGGCAACCATTCGACGGCGCGCGGTCATCGGTACTCCCGGAGTCGTTCGGAGATGCCCCGCCAGGCGAGCACTGCGGCCGCCAACCCTGCGAGGAGCAACAGCCACGCCGCCACGATGAGCGGTGTCGCCGCCGTTCTCAGGTCATCGGACAGGTCGGATGCGGCGGAGGTGAGCGCGCGAGACGAGGCTCGCTCGAACTCGGTGAAGGCCCGGTTCGCCGGTCCGTCACCCGTTGCCGCCGCAACCGCCTCGTCGTGCTTGCCGCCGTCGTCGAGCGAGCGCAGCGCCTCGTGGGCCGCCACGTACTCGGTGAACGCGGCGCGCGTGCCGCCCACAGACGTGAAGCTCGCGTCGCTCAGCTCGGCGGCGAGCGCATCCGATGCCTCCTGCGACGTGGTCTGGAAGCGCGCTTCGAAGGGGGCGCCCGAACCGCGCGCGATCAAGGTGAGGGCCTCGGCACTCTTGGCATCGAATCCGCCGATACGCGCGGTCGCGAGCGCCACCGTCTCGCGGTACGGCCCATCGCGCGCATC
>JBEVLJ010000211.1:0-10289 GCA_040509195.1 Acidimicrobiia bacterium | reverse complement strand
CGCGGCGCCGCGCTCGCGCCGAATCAACTCACTGATCAGCTCGTCGATCGGGCGACCACTCCGTCCGACGATCAACGCCGTACCCATCGCGGCGAGCACGATGGGCCAGAGCAGCGCGTCACTGAAGCCGAGGCCGAGCGACTTCGCGAGGAGCAGCACGCCGAGCGTGACGGCACCGAGCGCCAACACCTGGACGATGTCGTTGCGCGACCGATCGTGTTGTCGGCGGCCACGCCGATGGTCGCGTTCGTTCTCGACCGGGAGGAACAACCAGCCCCCGGCGTAGAGCACGACTCCCGCGCCGCCGGCGAGGGCCAGCACGACGAACGCGAGCCGCACCAGGTTCGGTTCGATGCCGAATCGGTCGGCGAGCCCACTCGCGACCCCGGCGATCAGCTTGTCGTCGGAACGACGCGCCAGCGCTCGCGGTCGAAGGCCGGGCGTGCGCGATGGCGACCTCACGGACGCCATGATCGCGCGCCCACCCGGAGACTGGCATCCGGGAAACCCCGGGTCCCGCGGCCGCGTCCAGAGGGTCGATCAGGGTGATCCCCGATGGCAGCGCCGGCGCCGGCCCGTCACGATCATCGGCATGGACACGACATCGAACGACACCACCGCTCCCGGCACGACTCCCCCCGACGCCACGGTTGCGGCACGGCCCGCGCCTGAGGCCTCGACGACGCGGCCGCCGCCCCGCCGACTCGCGCGCAACCGCGGTGACGGGTTGGTCGGCGGTGTCGCGAGCGGCCTCGCTGAGTACCTCGGGATCAACCCGGTGATCGTGCGGCTCGGCTTCGTCGTCACTGCGCTGTTCGGTGGGATGGGTGTCATCGCGTATGTGCTCGGCTGGATCGCGCTGCCGGTGTCGGCACGGTCCACCGACGACCGTTCGTCGCGCGGTGACCGCGCGCAGCTGTTCGGGTACGCGCTCGTGGCACTCGGCCTCGTCGTGATCGGCGACACGGGTTGGGACGTGCCGATGGGTGGGCTCTTCTGGCCGATCACGTTGATCGGGTTGGGTGCAGCGGTGCTCTACCTCCGCGCTCGCGATTCGGGCGACTTCGACGCGTCACCCGACGCGCTCGACGTTCGGCCGCACGATGGCCCGGACGAGCCGCCTGGCCGTGGGCCCGACGATCCGACCGATGCTCCACCCGCATCGCCGAGCCCGACGCTCGCGTTGACGGCGCCACCCGAGGCGCGGGCAGCGTGGCCGCGTGGGCGGGTACGCATCGCCGAGCATGATCCTGACCGCGATGCCCGACGGGATGCCCGACGAGACGCGAGGCGTCGCGAACGACAGGCGCGCCGACTCGCTCGTGTCGACGAACGGCATCGGCTGCGGCCGAAGTCGGGTCTCGGTGCGGCGACGGTCAGCGCGCTGCTGATCCTGTTCGGTGGCGCATGGCTGCTCGACGCCATCGGGGCGCTCGACGCCGACGTGGGCGTGGTGCTCGCGCTCGCGTTGGTGATCGTCGGTGGCGCGCTCGTGGTCAGCGCATGGTGGGGGCGCTCACGCGCGCTCGTGTTCGTGGGTATCCCGCTGGTGCTCGCGGTCAGCGCGTTCGGCATCATCGATGTGCCACTCGAAGGTGGGATCGGTGGCGCGACGTACCGGCCACGAACCGTCGCGCTCGTCAACCGTTCCTACGAGCTCGCCATCGGAAACCTCACCGTCGACCTCAGCAAGGTCGACTTCGCTGGCTCACGACGCCGTGTGCACGCGCAGCTCGGGATCGGCCAGCTCAACGTCACGGTGCCGCGCGACGTGCGCGTGATCGTCGACGGCCACGTCGGCGCGGGCAGCGTGAACGCGTTCGACGATCCCGAGTCCGACTGTTGCCCAGCCGACGTGCAGGTGGTTCGTCCGGGGGCCGCGGGAGCGGGCACCGTGCTCATCGACGCCGAAGTCGGTGCCGGGAACATCCACATCATCCGAGAGGGAGCCACCGATGGACCGTCATGACCTCAACCCGGTCGCGCTCGTGATCGGCGCGGCCTTCACCGTGTTCGGGCTCGCGTACTTGATCGGGGGCTGGAGCTGGTTCGACGCGGAGAGCGGCTGGTTGCTCGGCGCGTTCCTCGTTGCCCTCGGCGCCGCTGGCATCTTCTCGGCGCTTCGCCGCCCACGGGCAACGACCCCGAACGCGGGCGACTGAACCTCAGACCCGTGCAGCGATCAGGCGCCGTACTTGGCGAGGCGTCCGGCGTTGGCGAGCATGAACGCCATCAGGTCCTTGGTCGGACGCATGCCGAGGCCGCCGCGCAGGGCCCACTTCTCACCGAACTGCTCGACCTCGTCGCGACCGCAGCGCTCGCTCCACAACAGCGCGGGCACCGAATGCCACGAGTGCGCGGCCATCTGCGACGGCGTGGAGTGGTCGCCACTCACGCAGATCACGTCGGGGCCGAGCTCGCGCAGCTGCGGCACGTACGCGTCGAGTGCTTCGACCGCGGCGATCTTGCGCGCGCGGTCGCCGTCTTCACCGGCGGAGTCGGTGTACTTGTGGTGCAGGAAGAAGTAGTCGTAGTCGTTCCACGCGTCGCGCATGATCGCGAGTTGTTCGTCGAGATCCGCCGGACGGCCGAGCACGTCCATGCCGAGCAGGCGCGAGATGCCGCGGTACATCGGATAGATGGCGACAGCCGCGGCGCGCAGGCCGTATCGCTCCTCGAAGCCCGGCAATTCGCGGTGCGTGTCGAAGCCGCGGAACAACACCACGTTCGCCTTCACGTGGTCGGCGAGCGCGGCGCGCACCTGTGCGTCGACCTCGGCGAGCAGATCGGCGGTGCGCTTCGCTTCCGGGTCGAGCGGCTCGACGGTGAGCGGTGGCACGTCGGTGTGCTGCGGGTCGGAATCGGTGAGACGCGGGTCGAGCCCGGCCCCGCGCAGCACGACCAGCACGCGGTGCTCGCGCTCGTGCCGGAAGAACACCTCGATGCCCGGCACCTGCACGGTCGACTGCAGCAGTGCGACGACTTCCTGCGCTTCGGGGTCGGGGATGCGACCGGCGCGACGGTCGGTGATCTTGCCGTCGACCAACGTGGCGAGGTTGCCGCGTGCGGCGACGTCGCCGGCGCGCAGCTCGAAGTCGAGACCGGCGGCCGACAACGCACCGCGCCCGAGCTCGAACTGCTCGGGGTCGTAGCCGAACAAGCCGAGGTGGCCGGGGCCCGAACCGGGCGTGATGCCCGGACCGACCGGGTCGACGAGCCCTGAGACGCCTTCGCGTGCGAGTTGGTCGAGGTGCGGGGTGACGGCTTCCTCGAGCTCGGTGCCGTGATCGGCGTCGGCGTAGCCACCGAGACCGTCCATCACCACGAGGACGATCTTCGTGTCGGCCGGCTGGACGAGCGGCGTGAGGTCCATGCCGTGAACGCTACTTTCCGCGCTTCGCGGTGGTCGGGGTCGCGGCCTTCGAGGTGGCGGGCGGCGCCGGCGCACCGTCGAAGTCGACCGCGCCGTGCATCGCCGCGACGACTGCGCGTGCGCTGCGATCACCCCCGAAGCGGGTGTAGTGCGTGCCGTCGGGGGAGCGCGCCTGCACCAGCGCGCCACCGGCGTCGGGGAGGTACTCGGCGTAAGCGCCGTCGGGCCCCTTCAACAAGTCGTAGGTGTCGACGTACACGACGCGCCCGGGGCGCAACGCGGCCTGGTCGCGGATGATCTGGTTGATGAGCTGGTAGCTCTCGAGCTTGTCGTCCTGCCGCACGATCGGCACGCCGGTCCAGATCAGCGTGCGGCCGTCGACCGCGACCGCGTCCATGAGTCCGCCGACACGTCGCGCGTACTCGGTCTTCCAACCAACGCTTCCGAACTCGGCGCCTCCGCCGTCGCCGGTCATGGTCTGGTTGTCGTTGGAGCCGAGGGACACGACCATCACGTCGGGGTGGTCGGTGTTCGCGACGTCGACGAGGTGCGCGGGCCAGTTGAACACCTCGGGCCGCGCGAGGCCGGTGGAGATGTGCGTGTCGACCTCGCCGATCGTCTGCACCGACGGGTTGCCGTTCAGCGCGTTCACCAACGACGTGCCGGGTGTCTCGCCGAGCGAGTCGCCGCCGACCCACAGGTGCATCGGCTTGGTGCTCGAGTACTTCGGCCTCGGCAACGTGGTCGCGGTCGGGCCCGGCGCGGTGGTGGTCGGGCTCGGCGACGACTCGTTGATGTCGTCGTCGCCGCTGCGGCCGAGGAGGTCTTGCAAACCGGCGCGTGCGCGGTCGGTGTGGAGGAAGTGGCTCACGTCAGCGAGGGGAGTCGCGAACGCGACCGCGACGTCGCGCTTGAACCCGACTTTCTGGCCCTTTGCGGTCTTCAAGATCCCGGGTGCGTTCAGCAGCGAGCCGACGATCATCGCGGTGATGCACGCGACCATCACGTGCTGGATGCGCATCGGCCGGCGCGGCAGGTCGCGTCGCGAATCGCGCGCATCGACGGCTGCGGCCGGCGGCGTGGATCGCGTGCGTTCCGCGGGTTCGTGGGCGTCGGTCATGTCATCAGAACTTGAAATAGATGAAGGGAGCCACGCCGCGGGGGCCCATCGTGTTGATCAGCAGGAGCGCGACGCCGAGCACCGCGCCGGCGCCGATCGGGTTGAGTCGCGAGAAGCGCGCCATCAACCGCGTGGTCACGTCGTGCGGCATGTACTGCCCGCCGATGCCGACCGCGATCGCGACCACCACCGACACGGTCACGAGCGGCGACGCGACGAGCCAGTTGGTCGGGTCGAGGATGCCCCGCAGCACGTCGAACGCATTCGACAGCGACTCGGCGCGGAAGAAGATCCATGCGAAGCACACCACGTTGAAGATCGCGATGCGCTGGATCACGCGGCGACGCACGGTGTCGGGCGGCGGTTCGAGGCCGCGCGCTTCGCGTTGCAGTCGCTGGCGATGTTCGAACGACAGGAAGCCACCGTGGATCGCGCCCCAGATCACGAACGTCCACGCCGCGCCGTGCCACAGCCCGCCGAGCACGAACGTGATCATGAGGTTGCGGTACGTGCGGCCAGGCGTGCCGCGGTTGCCGCCGAGTGGGATGTAGAGGTAGTCGCGCAGCCACCGCGACAGCGTCATGTGCCAGCGACGCCAGAAGTTTTGCAGCGATGTGGCCGCGTACGGGCTGTCGAAGTTCTGGGGGAAGCGGAACCCGAGCAGCAGCGCGAGGCCGATCGCCATGTCGGTGTAGCCGCTGAAGTCGGCGTAGATCTGCACCGCGTACGCGTAGACACCAGTGAGCAACTCGAGGGAGCTGTGGCGTCCGGGATTCGCGAACACCGCGTCGACGATGTGCGTCGCGAGGAAGTTCGCGATCACCACCTTCTTGAACATGCCGATGCCGATGAGGAAGAACGCGCGGCTGGCGTCGATGCGACGCGGGTCGTGCTTCTCTTGCAGCTGCGGAAGAAACTCCGACGCGCGCACGATCGGACCGGCGACGAGGTGCGGGAAGAACGAGAGGTACACCGCGAAGTCGATCAACGGTCGCGGCTCGAACTGGCGGCGATACACGTCGATCACGTAGCTCAGTGCTTGGAACGTGAAGAACGAGATGCCGACCGGCAACGTGATCGTGAGCAGCGCCGACGACACGTTGATGCCCGCGTGTTCGAGCACGTTCTGCGCGCTGCTGACGAAGAAGTCGTAGTACTTGAAGTACGCGAGCAGCCCGACGTTGAGCACGACTGCCGCGGTGAGCAGCGCGCGCCGCGCGCGTTCCGACTCGTTCGCGTGGATCGCGCGCGCGAACGCCTGGTTCGCGAGCGTCGACCCCACGAGCAAGAAGACGAAGTGCCAGTTCCAGTAGCCGTAGAAGAAGTAGCTCGCGCCGAGGATGAACACCCGCCATCCGACCGGCTTGGGCATGAAGTACCAGCTCAGCGGCAGGACGATCAGGAAGAACAGCGCGAACGTGACGGTGGGGAAGAGCATGCGACCTCAACGTCGGGGGCGGCCGCGAAGGAAGACGGGTGACCGAGTGAGGGTAGTCAGTCGATCGCGAACACCACCGTCGTCTGGATGCTCAGCGTCTGCGTGCCGGGCTCGATCGGCACCGAGCTCGCGGTGCCCGCGGCGTCGGCGGCGCGGTAGTCGTACGGCACCGACATCGCGCCCTCGGTGATCGAGATCACGTGGCCGAGCGACACGTCGGCCGCGCCCGCGAGCTGCTCGGCCTGCGCCCGTGCGCGCTTCACCGCCTTGGCGCGCGCCGTCGCCAGCAGTGCGCTGTCGTCGTCGATCGAGAACGAGATCCCCTGCACGCGGATCTCGTCACCCGCGACGCGCGCCACCTTGTCGAGCGTGTCGCCGGTGCGCGCGAGGTCGCGCAAGCGCGCGGTGACCATGTTGGTGACCTCGTAGCCCAGGATCGTGTCGCCGTCGTCGCTGTACGTGGGTTGCACCAACAGCGCGCTGGTCTGGATGTCGTCACCGCTCACGCCGGCATCTTTCAACGCGCCGATCACCTTGCTCGCACGATCGTTCGCGATCGAGAGCGCGTCGCCCGCGGTCTTGGCGCGCGCCGACACGCCGACGCTCACGTCGGCCACGTCCGGAGTTCCCTTCACCTGGCCGGTGCCGACCACCGTGATGCGGCGTTGCGTCGCCGTCGCCGCGCCGACTGATGGTGCGGTGCACACCATGAGCGCTGCCGTGGCCGCCAGTGCGGCGCACACCGTCGTTGCCATTCGTCGTGCCATGTCGGTCGTCTCCTCGTCGCGCTCGATCGTGCGTGATGTGCCTCAGACGAAGGGGAGAGGCTCCGAGTTCCCGTGGAGCTCATGCGGCCGGTGCCGCTCACACCTCTGCGGATGGAGCGGTCGATCGTGCGTCACGGCAAGAAGGTGCAGATCGTCCAGGCTCGCTGTTCTCCGACGACACCGAGGTGGCGCGCGCCACCGCGCTGCGGATCCGCCGTATCGAGCCCCGCTCTCCCGACATGCACCGCAACCACGTCGAGCCGTTGCCGACCACGGTGAGGAGAACTCACCGTTGCAACGGGTCGCCGCACTGGCCGACTTCGGCAACGGCGTGGGCATGGCGGTGGACCGAACCCGGTTCTCGTTCATCAACCCGGACCTCACGGTCACGTTGCACCGGTATCCGGAAGGTGAGTGGATCGGGCTCGACGGCACGTCGTTCGCCGAAGACACCGGCATCGGCGTGGCCGAGACCGAGTTGCACGACGAGCGCGGTCGCATCGGCCGCGGGATCCAGACGATCCTGCTCGACGAGTGGCCCGAAGGCGTGCGCCCCTTCGGTGCAGGCGTGGGCGGCCGATCCCTGACGACGCTGACGGCGATGCGTCAGCCGAGGACGTGGCTCAGCGACGACCCGCGTTGGGGCGCTTGCCGTGGTTGGCCTTCTTGCGCCGGGCGTTGAGCTTCTTCTTCTTGGTCTTCTTGCTCATGATGTCCTCCGTGACAGGCGCAGCAGGGTAGCTGACGCCTTCGAGCGTCCTCGCACGCGCTTGTAGTCTCGACCGGTGGAACGCCTCGGCCTCGTCGGCCTCCCCAACAGCGGCAAGTCATCCTTGTTCAACGCGCTGACCGGCGCGGAGACGGTGGTGGCGGCGCATCCCTTCTCGACCACCGAGACCACCGTCGGCATCGCGATGGTGCCCGACGATCGGGTCGACCGACTCGGCGAGATGTCGTCGTCGAAGAAGCTGGTGCACGCGACGTTCGAGATCGTCGACATCGCGGCACTCGTGCGGGGCGCGTCGAGTGGTGAGGGTCTCGGCAACCAATTCCTCGGCTCGTTGCGCGACTGCGACGCGATCGTGTTCGTGCTGCGTGCCTTCGACGACCCGTCGGTGCCCGGCGACTCCGATCCGCTCGGCGACCTCGACACCCTCGAGCTCGAGTTGGTGCTCGCCGATCTCGCGTCGGTCGAAGGCCGGCTCTACCGCCAGCGTCGTGCGGCGAAGGGCGACAAGTCGATCGCCGCGGAGATCGCCGCACTCGAGCGCGCCGAGCAGGTGCTGGGCGACGGCGTGCCGATCTATCGCTCCGACCTCACCGACGACGACCGCGCGCTGCTCGCGCCCGTCTTCTTGCTCACCGACAAGCCGGTGTTGATGGTCGTCAACATCGGCGAAGACCAACTCGGCGACTCGGATGAGGTGCTGGCGCCGATCCTCGACGGCCGCGCGTCACCCGACGACGTGTTGGCAGTGTCGCTGCAACTCGAGGCGGAAGCCGCGCTGCTCGACCCCGAAGGACGCGTGGAGCTGCTCGAGGGGCTGGGGCTGGGCGAAGGCGTCGTGCCGCGCGTGGCGCGCGCGTGTTATCACCGCCTCGGTCGTCGGACCTTCCTCACCACTGGCGACACGGAGTCGCGCGCGTGGACGTTCCGCGCCGGGGCGAAGGCACCCGAGTGTGCGGGGGTGATCCACTCCGACCTGCAGCGCGGCTTCATCCGCGCCGAGGTCATCGAGTGGCAGGAGCTGCTCGAGATCGGCTCGTGGCCCAAAGCCAAGGAGCAGGGCAAGCTCCGGGTCGAGGGGAAGGACTACGAGGTCGCCGACGGCGACGTCCTCGAGATCCGCTTCAACGTGTGAGCCGAGCCGTATGACTGGGAGAGGACACGACATCGTGGTCTGGCTGCTCCGAGATGGTGACGTGCTCGCCTCGGCCGAGATCGCCGACGGTGCAGGCGCGCGTCGCAAAGGGCTGCTCGGGCGCGAGCGAGTGGAGGGTGCGTTCGTGTTGCGACCGTGCCGCCAGGTGCACACCATCGCAATGCGTGTGCCGCTCGACGTCGCGTTCTGCGATGCGCGCGGCCGGGTGTTGCGCACGTGTTCGCTCGCACCGTGGCGGGTGTCGCGGCCGGTGTGGCGAGCCGCGTTCGTGGTGGAGGCACAGGCCGGCGCGTTCGAGCGGTGGCATCTGCAAGCCGGCGATCGCCTCGAAGTCCGCGGATGACCGTTCCCGACGTCCCAGAAACGCAACCGGCGTCACCTGGGAGGGTCATAGACGGGTCAGATGACGCCGGTTTGCGTGCGGGCGCGCTCGTGTTGGTGGGCACGCCGATCGGGAATCTCGGCGATCTCGCGCCGCGTGCCGTCGACGCGCTGCGCGACGCCGACGTGATCGCGGCGGAAGACACCCGTCGCACACGAGCGTTGCTCACGCACGCGGGCATCTCCGGCGCGGGACGCGTGCGTGCGGTGCACGCGCACAACGAACAGGAATCCAGCGAGCAGGTCGTGCGCGAGGTGAAGGCAGGCAAGCGCGTCGCGTACGTGACCGACGCCGGGATGCCCGGGATCTCCGACCCCGGGTCGCGCCTCGTGCGCGCGTGCATCGACGCCGAGCTCCCCGTCGAAGTGGTGCCCGGCCCGAGCGCGGCGCTGTCGGCGTTGGTGGTGTCAGGCTTCCCCACCGAGCGATTCGTGTTCGAAGGCTTCTTGCCGCGGCGCGGCCGCGAACGCAAGGAACGGTTGGCGTCGGTGGTCTCGGACGCGCGCACCACGATCCTGTTCGAGTCGCCGCGGCGCGTGGTGGCCACCCTCGCCGAGCTCCGCGCGCGGTGTGGGCCCACCCGTGAGATCGCGATCGCGCGCGAGCTCACCAAGATGTTCGAAGACGTGTGGCGTGGCACCCTCGGTGAGGCAGAAGAATTGGTGACGACCGGTGTGCCCCGCGGCGAGCACGTGATCGTGCTCAGCCCGGTGCCGGATGCGCCGGAGGCGAGCGACGACGAGATCGAGGCGCACGTGCGTGCCGCGCTCGGCGAAGGACTCCGCGCGCGTGACGCCGCGGCGCGCGTCGCCACCGACCTCAAGGTGCCACGCCGCCGCGCGTACGACGTGGCCGTTCGATTGCGGAGCCGCTGACGAGGCCTGCCCAAATAGGGTGGACGCCATATGGCCACGCCGTTCTACGTCACGACGCCCATCTACTACGTGAACGACGCGCCCCACATCGGGCACGCGTACACCACCGTGGCGGCCGACACCCTTGCCCGGTGGCGTCGGCTGTGGGGCGACGACGTGATGTTCCTCACCGGTACCGACGAGCACGGGTTGAAGATCCAGCGCTCGGCCGAGGCGCACGACACCACGCCGCACGACTGGGCCGAGCTGAACAGCAACCGATTCCGCGACGCGTGGGGTGAGCTCGACATCACCAACGACGACTTCATCCGCACCACGGAGCCGCGCCACTTCGCGGCCGTGGAAGCGTTCCTCCAGCGGGTGTACGACGCCGGCGACATCGAGCTCGACTCCTACGAGGGCCTCTACTGCGTCGGCTGCGAGCTCTACTACAAGGAAGACGAGCTCGAGC
>JBEVLJ010000210.1:0-11111 GCA_040509195.1 Acidimicrobiia bacterium | reverse complement strand
CCTGCTCGAGCTGCTCGCGCGTGACGGTGGTCGGGAACATGGTGAGCACGACCCGGTGCAGCTCGTCGAGGTCCCACTCCTCGTGGTACTCGGTCGGGCACATGGTGATCACCGCGCGTTCGATCGCGGACGCGATCGCCTCGAACGTCTCGTCGCGCAGGTCGCCACCTTCGAGGATCTGCTGGCGGCGCCGGTAGATCACCTTGCGCTGCTCGTTCATCACCTCGTCGTACTTGAGGACGTCTTTGCGGATCTCGAAGTTGCGGGCTTCGACGGTGTTCTGCGCGCGCTCGATGGCCTTGGTGACCATCTTCGCCTCGAGCGGCACGTCGTCGGGGAAGGCCTTGCCCATCACCCAGTTCATCGCCCCGGTGGCGAACAGGCGCATGAGGTCGTCTTCGAGCGACAGGTAGAAGCGGCTCTCACCGGGGTCGCCCTGCCGACCGGCACGACCGCGGAGCTGGTTGTCGATGCGGCGGCTGTCGTGACGCTCGGTGCCGAGCACGTAGAGACCGCCGAGCGAGCGCACGTGGTCACCTTCGGCCGTGCACTCTGCCTTGAACCGCTCGAGCAGCTCCTCGTACTTCTCCGGTGACTCCTCTTGCGAGCTGCCGCTCGCCAACAGCTCGGCGCGCGCGAACTCCTCGGGGTTGCCGCCGAGCAGGATGTCGACGCCGCGGCCGGCCATGTTGGTGGCCACGGTGACCGCACCCGGTCGACCCGCCTGTGTGACGACGTGCGCCTCTCGCTCGTGCTGCTTCGCGTTGAGCACCTGGTGCGGGATGCCTCGCCGATCGAGCAGGCGCGACAACAGCTCCGACTTCTCCACCGAGATCGTGCCGACGAGGACCGGCTGACCCTCGTCGTGCCGCTCGCGGATGTCATCGGCGACCGCGTCGAACTTCGCCGCCTCGGTCTTGTAGATGAGATCGGGCTCGTCGGCGCGGACCATCGGGCGGTTGGTCGGCACCGACACCACTTCGAGGCCATAGGTGTGCGCGAACTCACCGGCTTCGGTGGCCGCCGTGCCGGTCATGCCGGCGAGCTTGTCGTAGAGGCGGAAGTAGTTCTGCAGCGTGATCGTCGCGAGGGTCTGGTTCTCCTCTTTGATCTTCACCCGCTCCTTCGCCTCGACCGCTTGGTGCAGACCTTCGCTCCAGCGGCGCCCGTCGAGGATGCGGCCGGTGAACTCGTCGACGATCTTCACCTCGCCCGACTGCACCACGTAGTCGACGTCGCGCTTGAACAGCTCCTTGGCGCGCAGCGCCGCCTGGAGCTGGTGCACGTAGTTCTGGTTCACGTGCTCGTAGAGGTTGTCGACGCCGAGCGCCTGCTCGACGCGCCCCACACCTTCCTCGGTGGGCACGATCGTGCGCTTCGCTTCGTCGACCTCGTAGTCGCGTTCGTTCTGGAGGTCTTTCACGACGGCCGCGAACTTCACGTAGAGGTCCTGCGCGTCGTCGGCGCGTCCGGAGATGATGAGCGGCGTACGCGCTTCGTCGATGAGGATCGAGTCGACCTCGTCGACGATGGCGAAGAAGTGGCCGCGCTGCGCCTGATCCGCGAGCGACGTGGTCATGTTGTCGCGCAGGTAGTCGAAGCCGAACTCGTTGTTGGTGCCGTACGTGACGTCGGCCGCGTACGCCGCGCGCTTCATCACCGGGTCGTCGATCTGCGGCAGCACGATGCCGGTCTCCATGTCGAGGAACCGGAAGATGCGACCCATCCACTCGGCGTGGAACTTCGCGAGGTAGTCGTTCACGGTGACGAGGTGCGCGCCCTTGCCCATCAGCGCGTTGAGGTAGAGCGGCAGCGTGCCGACGAGCGTTTTGCCCTCGCCGGTCTTCATCTCGGCGACCCACCCGAAGTGCAGCGCCGCACCACCCATCACCTGCGTGTCGAAGTGACGCTGACCGATGACGCGCTTCGCCGCCTCGCGCGTGGTGGCGAATGCCTCGGGGAGGAGGTCGTCGAGCAGGTCGAGGCGCGCGTTGTCGGACTTCGCGTTGGCGAGCTGCTGACGGAAGATGTTGGTCTGCGCGCGGAGCTCGTCGTCGGAGCGGCGCTCCATCTCGGGCTCGAAGGCGGCGACCGCCGGAACGATCGATTCGAGGCTCTTGAGCTTCTTGCCCTCGCCGGCGTGGAGGATCTTGTTGAACAGTCCCATGACTCGATCAATGGTAGTGGCGAGGTGTTCCGTCACCGTCGCCGCCACGCTCGAATGCGGGCCCGAACGCGGGCCCGCAACTCAGCGCAGGCTCAGCGTGTGGCGAGCGGAGCAACCCGGCGGCCATGGGACTGCGCGACGCGCTTGTCCTTGATCCGCGCCACCTGCTGCTCCACCTTGTCGATCACGAGGTCGAGGGCCTCCCCTGGCTCGGTGGCCGCGGCGCGCGCGACGACCAGCCGGCGGGTGAGGTGAACGGTGACCTCGCATTCCTGCGGGCGCGACTCACGAGGATTGCGCACCTCGGAGAAGTCGACCTCGACACGACGTACGTCGCGCGCGAAGCGCTCGATGCGAGCGAGCTTGCCCCTCGACACCTCGCGCAGTTGCCTCGACACCGGACGGTTCTTGCCCCGCACCACGATCTCCATCGGCACCTCGCCGTGTTCGCAGCGGACTCGTCGCTTCTGTTCGAGCAGTTGGCCCGAGTATACGAACGGGATCGGCGATCTGCACCGGCGTCTTGTGCTCTCAGCGCCGAGCCATGCTCAGCGTGGCGGGGGCGTGCGAGCCGCCGTGAGCGCGACCACCCTGCGCGCGCCGCGCAACCGCAACGCGCGCGCAGACGCCACGAGGGTGGCACCGGTGGTGGCGACGTCGTCGACGAGCAGCACGGCGACACCGGCGAGTCGTGCCGAAACCGCCTGGCCATGGCGAGGTTCGATGCGCGGGCCCTGGCGGCGCTCGGCACCGACCCGCCCCGTCTGCGGCGGACCAGGGAGATGCGTGAGCGTGGCGACACAAGGGAGCCCCAGACTGCGACCGACGGCCCGGGCTAGCACTTCCCCGGGGTCGAACCCTCGAGACCGGGCCCGCGCCCTCGACGTGGGGGCCCACGTGAGCAGCAACCGGCGCGGGCCGATCGCGGGGAGTGCGAGAGCGACGCACATCTCGTCGGCGAGCCAGGGCACCACGGCTCGGGTGTTGCGGTACTTGATGCGGGCGACGAGCTCGCGCGCGATGCCTTCGTAGGCGAACGGTGCCACCCACGCATCCACGCCCTCGGGCGGCGCGGCGGCGACCGGCCGCCGCATCGTGGCCCGGCACGAGGCACATACAGGGTCGCCCAATGCCCCACACCCGGGGCACGCGAGCGGAAAGAGTGCAGCAGTCAGGCCAGTGAGCACCACGCGACGGTAAAGGTTCGGTATGACATCAACGCGGGCGGTCAAGGAAATTCGGACGACCGCCGATGTGACCTCCGACACGTGCGGGGGCCGTGTTCAGACCGGCAATCCACCGAGCACCGCCGACCACGGCAGCTTCACAGAAAGGTCCGAACCAAATGGACGTCTTCATGAGCTGGGCCCGCTCGACCGTCTCGAACATCGAGTACAAGCTCGGGCGGAGCGAGCGCTACTTCGACCGCATGCTGATCGGCGTGATGATCGGCCTCGCCATCGCCATCACGTTCTTGTTCACGCAGGCAGCCTGATCGGAGCGCGGCGAGTCGTCCCGCCTGGCTAGTACCGGTAGTGGTCGGGCTTGTAGGGACCTTCCGCGGGGATGCCGAGGTAGGCCGCCTGGTCGTCGGTGAGCGTGGTGAGCTTCACACCGAGCTTCTCGAGGTGGAGGCGCGCGACCTCCTCGTCGAGGTGCTTGGGCAGCGTGTACACCTTGTTCTCGTAGAAGTCGCGGTGACCGAACAGCTCCATCTGGGCCATCACCTGGTTGGTGAAGCTGTTCGACATCACGAAGCTCGGGTGACCGGTGGCGCAACCCAGGTTGAGCAGGCGACCCTCGGCCAGCACGATGATCGAGTGCGCCGCCACGCCCTTGCTGGCGGGAAACGCCCACTCGTCGACCTGCGGCTTGATGTTGACGCGCTCGATGCCGTCGAACTTGGCGAGCCCGGCCATGTCGATCTCGGTGTCGAAGTGACCGATGTTGCCGACGATGGCGTTGTGCTTCATCTTCGCCATGTGATCGACGGTGATCACGTTCATGTTGCCGGTGGTGGTGACGAAGAGATCGGCGCTCTCGACCACGTCGTCGAGCGTGGTGACCTCGTAGCCCTCCATCGCGGCCTGCAACGCACAGATGGGGTCGATCTCGGTGACGATGACGCGCGCACCCTGGCCGCGCAGTGACTGCGCGCAGCCCTTGCCGACGTCGCCGTATCCGCACACCACGGTGACCTTGCCGGCGAGCATCACGTCGGTGGCGCGGCAGATGCCGTCGACGAGCGAGTGACGGCAGCCGTAGAGGTTGTCGAACTTGCTCTTGGTGACGGAGTCGTTCACGTTGATCGCGGGGAACAGCAGCGACCCGCTCTCCATCATCTGGTAGAGGCGGTGCACACCGGTGGTGGTCTCCTCGGTGACGCCGAGCAGGCCGTTCGCCATGCGGTGCCAACGCTGGCCGTCCTCGCCGAGCACGCGGCCGAGCAGGCCGAGCACCACCGCGAACTCCTCGTTGTCGGCGGTCGACGGGTCGGGCACCGCGCCGGCGCGCTCGAACTCCACGCCCTTGTGGACGAGCAACGTGGCGTCGCCACCGTCGTCGAGGATCATGTTTGGCCCACCGACGGCTCCGTCGGCCTCCGGCCACGACAGCGCCTGGTCGGTGCACCACCAGTACTCCTCGAGCGTCTCACCCTTCCACGCGAACACCGGGATGCCCGCGGCCGCGATCGCGGCGGCGGCGTGGTCCTGCGTGGAGAAGATGTTGCAGCTCGCCCAGCGCACGTCGGCGCCGAGCGCGACGAGCGTCTCGATCAGCACCGCGGTCTGGATCGTCATGTGGAGCGAACCGGTGATGCGCGCGCCGGTGAGCGGCTTGGTCGCGCCGTAGCGGTCACGCAGCGCCATCAGTCCGGGCATCTCCACCTCGGCGAGCTCGATCTCCTTGCGGCCGAAGTCGGCGAGGGAGAGATCGGCGACCTTGAAGTCGGCAAAATCTGTCGGAGTCATGGTGAACCTCAGGGATCGTGTGGCGCTGGACTGGAGAATCGAAGATGCGCAATCTCCACGCGCCCGGTGGAGATTGGGCGTGGAGGACGTTGGGTCGATTCGATCCAGTCGGCCCGGATCACCGGGTGACAGCCTGAGGCCCGACTCGGTCGCAGGTTAGTGCGACACCGACGGCTCGAGCAGCTCCGCCGGGTGGTCGGCCGAACGGACGCGCAGGTGGCTGGCGATCGCGACGAGCGCGACCGCGGCCAACACGATCACGGGGACCTCCGCGGCCGCGCGGAACCGGGTGAGCCCGTGCAGTGCGGCGGACACGACGACCACGATGATCCCCGGCACCAGGAGCGGCCACAGCAGGGTCCGGCGGCGGCGCAGCACCACGACACCACCGATGGCGAAGGCGAACATCAGGAGGAACATCGCCTGTCCCACGGCGAGCGGGCCCCGCAACCCGTAGTCGACGACGTCGTAGTCGAGGATCGGTGATGGAGGCCAGAAGCCCCAGGTACGCAGGACGCGTGCGGTGACGACGGCGGGCAGTCGATCGAGGTGATCGAACATGTACGTGCGGCCGACCTTGCCGACGCGCTGGAGCACGGCTGCCTCGTCGCCCGAGGCGACGTGTTCGCGCGCCCTGGTGAAGTCGTCGAGGTAGCAGACGGGATCGAACGAACCCAGGGCCGTGCCGTGGTACACCGAGTCGCAGTTGGCGCCCGACACTGCGATCGACAGGTTGTTCGACACCGGGATGAAGCGATCGAACGTGCGCGCGTTGCGGATGGTCCACGGGGCGACGATCACGATCGCAGACACGCACACGATCACGGCCGGCTTCACACGTGCCCGCATGGTCGAGGACGTGCACCACACGAGCGGCACGCCGAGCACGAACAAGGTCGCGAATCCTTCGCCGCGCGTCAACGCGGCGAGTCCGACCAACACTCCGAAGCCGCACCAGCGCAGTGTCGTGGCGCGCTCCCTGATCGCGTACGCCAGCAGCAGCAGTCCGTCACGATCGGGATGTAGAGCGTCTCACTCAGCAACAACCCGTTCGGCTGCCAGAGCACCGGGAACACGGCGGCGAGTCCTGCGGCCACGAGCCCCACCGCGTCGCCACCGACCTTCCGTCCGAGCGCGGCGATGAGCAGCAACGTGGCCGCGCCGATGAACGAGCAGAAGATCGCCGCCGCGGCGGGCGAACGCAGGCCGAGTGCGGACGGGATCGCCAGCACGACCGGGAACAGGGGCGGGTGCTCGGCCGTCTCGATCCGCGCACCCGCAGCCTCGAACTCGAAGGGCCGGATGAAGCCGTCGCCGTCGACCACCTGACGCGCGACGCCGAAGTAGAAGTTGGAATCGCCGACCTTCGTCGCCTGGTCGCTCTCAGCCGCGACGAACCCGAGCCGTACGCCGAGGCCGACGAGCACGATGAGTCCAGGATCACGGCGTATCGCCGGCGAGGCATCGCACGACACTATTCACGTGCGACGCGGCGCGGCGTTCTGAGAAGCTGCGCTCATGGATCTCGAATTGCGCGCGATCACCGAGCCCGAACGGATGAAGTACCACCGAGCCATCGCCACCGCGTTCGGCGACCTGCCGACGGAGGAGCAGCTCCAGGCGTGGGGCGATGTGCTGCCCGTCGATCGCACGATCGCGGTGTTCGACGACGAGCGCATCATCGCGACGGCCGCGGCATTCTCCTTCGACCTCACGGTTCCTGGTGGCGCGCAGCTTGCGACCGCGGGAGTGACCGCCGTCGGCGTGCATCCCACCCACCGCCGACGCGGACTGCTCAGGCGTATGATGGACGAACAGCTCGACGACGTCGCGCGCCGCGGCGAGCCGCTCGCGGTGCTCACCGCATCGGAGTCGTCGATCTATGGGCGATTCGGATACGGCCTCGCCACGTTCGCGACTGCGTGGGAGCTTGCGACCGATCGGGCGGTGCTCGGGTCACCACCTGAGACCGCGGGACACCTCCGTCTCGTCGACCGCGCCGACGCGCCCGCGATCGTCGGCGCGATCTACGACGCGGCGGCGCGCACGCGCGTCGGCGAGGTGACGCGCGACGACAAGTACTGGGCGCGTGTGTACCGCGAGCAGGCGGGGCCCGCGTCACCCGAAGGCGAAGACGCGCCCTCGTTCACCGTGGTGCACCGCGACGAGTCCGGACACGACGACGGCTTCGCCCGCTACGCCGTCACGATGCAATGGCCGCACGGGCAGGCGTCGAACACGCTGCGGGTCATCGACCTGCACGCCATCGATCCCGCGGTCGAGGCTGCGCTGTGGGAGTTCCTCGTGAACGTCGACCTCGTCACGACGATCAAGGCATCCGACCGCCCGGTTGACGAGTCGCTGCGGTGGCGCCTCGCCGAGCCGCGCCGGCTCACCGTCACGCAGGTCACTGATCACCTGTGGGTGCGCGTGCTCGACGTCGCGACTGCGCTGTCGGCGCGCACGTATGCGGTCGCCGACGAGCTGGTGCTCGAGATCGTCGACCCGTTCCGTCCGGAAAACGACGGGTGCTGGCTCGTCGACGGCTCACCGACCGACGCGAGGTGCGCGCGCACGGACCGTGCGCCCGACCTGACGATGTCGATCGACGACCTCGGCGCGATCTACCTCGGCGGCGTCGCGCCGTCGACCCTCGCGCACGCCGGTCGCGTGCACGAACGCACGCCGGGCTCACTTGCTCGCGCCGACACCTCCTTCACGATCCACCCCGCCCCCTGGTGCAGCACCCACTTCTGACCCACGCGCCCACGCAAACTGGCGTCGTTCGACCCGTCTCTGACCCTCCTGCGCGACGCCAGTTGTTGCTGGGGGCGTCAGGAGGGGTGGGCAAGGCGGAGCTTGAGCTGGGTGATGGCGTCGATGGGGCCCGGGTCGACGTCGTTGGCGAGCGCGACGTAGTAGCTGGTCCAGTCGCCGAGATACATGAGATCGAGGAGCTGCGCGAGGCGTCCCTCCCCCGCCGCCTGCACTGGGAGCACCTGGCACAGCGCTTCTTCGATCATCTCGCGTGTCGCCGTGACGCGTCGCTCGAGCTGTTCGTGCTCGAGCCCGTGGTGCAGCTCGACGAGCGTGAACAGCTGACGCGTGACATCGCCGTGTTGCCCCCACCCGCAGATCTCGTTGTGGTCGAGCTCGGGATACAGGTTCCAGAACGCGGGCGCTTTCGCGTTCTCGTTCATCGAGCTCTTCCATCGCATCGCCGCGACGCCGCCGAGCCCGCCGACGCCGTAGATGATCGGCACGGTGCGATCGATCTTGCGCGCCAGCTCTCGCGCCGGGTTGCGAGCGAGCTCCACGCTCGGCCTGCACTCGTCGCGCCGACGCTGCAGTTGCTCCTGCGCCTTGGCGAGCTGCGCGTGCGCCTCCGGCAACATGCCCATGCGGAACAAGACCACGAGCATCGGCGCGACCAAGGCGCCGAGCGCGAGGCGCGGCAACGGGATGTCGTCGGGACACGGGAGGTGCAGCACCCCGCGCTCGCGCGCGAGCTCACCGAGCGCGCCACCGCGCGTGATCACGATCAGCGTGGCGCCGGCCGCGAGCACGCCCTGCGCCATCTCGAGGGTCTCCTCGGTGTCGCCGGAATACGACACCGCGAACGCGAGGGTGCGCGGCCCCACGAACGCGGGGGTGCGGTAGTGCTTCAACACCGTGAGCGGCACGGGCAGGTTCGCGGTGCCGATGGCTTGGATCACGTCGCCGGCGATGCCCGAACCACCCATGCCGAGCACCACGATGTTGTCGACGGACGAGGCGTCGGGCAGCGCGGCACGATCGACCGTTCCCGCGGCCTCGTGCGCGGCAGCCAACTGCTCCGGCAACCCGCACAACGCGTCGCCGAAACCGAGCGAGTCGACGGTCAACGGTTACTCCGAGAACGTGGGTTCGATGCCCTCGGCGGCAGCCTTGGCCACGAGACGCGCGTCTTCCGCGTCGTCGACGGCCGTCGCCTCGTCGATCAACATGATCGGGATGTCGTCACGCACGTCGTACCGACGGTGCAGGCGCGGGTTGTAGAGCGCGCCTTCCTCGGCGAAGTAGAGCAGCGGGCCCTTGTCTTCCGGGCACGCGAGGATCTCGAGCAGCTTGGGATCCAGCGCCATCAGGCTTCCTCCGTCTTCGATTCATGCACGAGCGCGAGCACTTCGTCGGTGTGCTGATCGCACGACGCCCGATCGGCCGCTTCGAGGTTGAGGCGGAGCAACGGTTCGGTGTTGCTCCCCCGCAGGTTGAACCACCAGTCACCGAGATCGACGGTGAGCCCGTCGAGACGATCCTGGTCGGCCGACGCGTACTCGTCGGCGATGCGCTCGATGATCGCGGCGGGATCGTCGACCCGCGTGTTGATCTCACCCGACTGCGCGTAGCGCTCGAATGGTGCGCGCAGCTCGGACAGCGGCGCACCCGCCTTCGAGATCTCTTGCAGCACCAGCATCGCGGCGATCACGCCGGAGTCGGCACGGAAGTTGTCGCGGAAGTAGTAGTGCGCGGAGTGCTCACCACCGAAGACCGCGCCCGACTCGAGCATGATCTGCTTGATGAACGAGTGACCGACGCGACTGCGGATCGGCGTGCCGCCGCCCTCGCGGATCACCTCGGGCACGGCCTTCGAGCAGATGAGGTTGTGCACCACCGATTCGCCGGGATGACGGCGCAGGATGCTCGCCGCGAGGATCGCGGTGGTGGTGGAACCCGACACCGCCTGTCCCTGGTCGTCGACGAGCACCACCCGGTCGGCGTCGCCGTCGAACGCGAGGCCGACGTCGGCCCCACGTGCGACCAACGCGGCTTGGAGATCTTCGAGGTTCTCGACATTGCTTGGATCGGCCGGGTGGTTCGGGAAGGTGCCGTCGAGCTCGGCGTAGAGGAACTCGGTGGTGAACGGCAGGCCGTCGAGCACCGCGGGCACCACGAGCCCACCGACACCGTTTGCCGTGTCGACGACCACGTCGAGCGGCGCGAGCGCGTCGAGATCGACGAACGACCGCACGTGCGCGACGAACTCGGGCAGCAGGTCACGCTGCTCGGCGCGACCAGGGTCTTCCCCTCGCTCGAGCAACCCACCCGCGACCATTGCCTTGATCTCCGCGAGCCCGGTCTCCTGACCGATGGGCGCCGCACCCGCGCGACACAACTTCACGCCGTTGTACTGCGCCGGGTTGTGGCTGGCGGTGAACATCGCCGCAGGCGCGTCGAGCGAGCCGGCCGCGAAGTAGCAGAGGTCGGTGGACGCGAACCCGAGGTCGATCACGTCGGCGCCCGCGATGGTGGCGCCTTCGATGAACGCGGCGACGAGCGGCTCCGACGACGGGCGCGCGTCGCGGCCGACGAGCACCCGCGCCGCGTTGGTGAACGCGACGAACGCGTTGCCGACACGCCGGGCCACCGACTCGTCGATCTCGTCGGGATAGATGCCGCGAACGTCGTAGGCCTTGAAGATGGAGTCGAGCGAATCGCCCACGGAACGCCTCAGGTGCTCAATGCTCCGGCGGGGAGCGAAGCGGAAATGGTAGTCGGCCCCCCGTCGCCATCCTCAGGCTGCCCATCCTCAGGCTGCCCATCCTCAGGCTGCCCATCCACGGGCTGCAGGTCGCCTCGCTCGGGATCGCCCGGTGAGCGCCGTGGCTACAGGCGGCGACCCCACCACACGAGCAGGCCGACACCGACGAGCCCCAACACGGTGAGCACCCGGCCCAGCCTCTCCACCGAGGTGGTTCCGTAGGTGAGCTCGACGTGCTTCGACGTGGGCACCACGACCATGAAGTTCGGCGTCGCCCGGTACGGCCCGTCGGCACCGCTGACCTCCCAGTTCGGGTAGTAGGAGGTCTTCACCATCACCGGCACGCCGGTGCGCGACACGTCGAACTCGACGGTGTCGTCGGTCTGCCGCACGTTGCTGACCGTCACCGACGGGAGCCGCGTCTTCGGAACGCTGCGCGCGACCTTCATGT
>JBEVLJ010000209.1:0-2561 GCA_040509195.1 Acidimicrobiia bacterium | reverse complement strand
TCGTCGACGAGCAGATCCTCGAAGTCGCGGTCGAGGTCATCGGGTAGCGCGCTCGTCACCCGGCCCATCGTGGTGATCGATCCACAGGTCGGGTCGTGTCCCAGCGACCGACTCGAACCCGGCGACCACGTTGCCGTCGCGCGTGAGCATCACGCCGACCGCGCCGCCGTTCGTATCGTGCGCGACCAGATCGATGCAGTTGATGCGCTCGACAGGTCCGCGTGTGCGCAACGTGACGAAGCCGGCGTCGTCGTCGGCGTCGATTCGCAACCGCACGAACCCGTCGGGTGACTCGACGACGACTCGGTGCGTGCGGACTTCGGCGGAGAGTTCGGCTCGCAGAGCCTGGATTTCTGCGCGCAAGTCGGCGACTCGCGCGCGGCGATGCTTGGCCACGGGAACTCCTCGAGCGTTCGTGAAACCGGACGTCGGGGAAGGGGCGTCGTCGGCGAACTCACGACGCCCCTGCAGCATCTCGCGGGGGTGTGACGCCTACACCTTCGACGATGAGTGACACAGTGGCGCGGTAGGTTCAGCCTCAGCTTCCTCCAGCTCACTTCCTCGTCCGTCGCGCGGCCTGGAGGAAGTGATGACCGAACCGATGAAGCGGCTGTGCGTTCCGTGCAGCCCTGTCGTGCGTCTCCGCGGTCCCGACGATCTCGTGCGCTTCGTCCGACAGCACGAGCGCTCGTCGCC
Organism: Acidimicrobiia bacterium; assembly: GCA_040509195.1. GTDB lineage: Bacteria > Actinomycetota > Acidimicrobiia > IMCC26256 > DASPTH01 > DASUMF01. The sequence continues at coordinate 1,865 of JBEVLJ010000209.1, read as the reverse complement.
CAGGGGTGGAGGCCCGAGTGTGTTCGTGTGCGGCCTCGCGCCGTCGCGTGACGTCACCGGCGCGTTCACGCAACTCCGTTCCTTCGGTCATGGCGGGATCGGCGCGCGGCAGCTCGTGAGTTGCGCGGCCAGCCTGCACACCACGCGGATCGCGCTCGCCTGGACGGTTCCACCCGGCGCGACCTCGCCGTCCGCGCTCGAGATCGACGCTGCGGTCGCCCTCGGTCGAGAGCTGCTCGACTGCGGCGTCGCGCTCGTCGACTCGGTGATCGTGTCCGGACACCGCTGGTGGTCATGCCGGGACCATGTGATGTCAACATGTGAAAAAGTGTGAAGAGCACTTGTTGCAGTGATCAGAGTGGAGTAGAGTCGAACGTATGTTCGTCACTGATCCTGATCCGATCGCCCCCGTCGATCCGATCGCGTTGATCGGCGAGGGAATCGCGCGCTTGGCCGCTGATGATCGATGTGGCTGGTCCGACGCGGCCCGTTCGGCGTTGCTCAGCGACGTGCTGGAGGCGTCGGACCGGCTGCGCGCCGAGGTGATCCGAGCGACGGGCGAGTGGGATGCGTGTCGAGCATTCGGCGCCGACGGCGCGCTGAGCGCGTCGTCATGGATCGCGCAGCACGCACCGGTCTCGAAGCGTGATGCGCATGCGCTGGTGCGTACGGCGCGCCTCGCGTTCGACCACGAGCGCACGGCGAAGGCGCTTGCGTCCGGCGATGTCAGCGCGTCCCAGGTCGAGGTGCTCGCCGCGATGGCGAAGGGGCGCGCCCGTTTGTTCGCTCGCGATGAAGATTCGCTGCTCGACCTGTTGCCCACGTTGACGGTCGACGGCGTGATCAAGGCCGCGAAGCACTGGCGTTCGTGCGCCGACGACGAGATGGCGCGCCGCGACGAAGCGCACGTGTTCGACACGCGCGAAGTCACGATGGCTTCGACGTTGTTCGGTCGGGTCGAGATCCGGGCGTCGCTCGACAAGGAAGGCGGCGCGATCGTCCGCGCCGCACTCGATGCATACGACCTCGGACCCGACCCCGAGTTCGGTGCCGAGGCGCCGCGCACGGTGGCACAGCGCCGTGCCGACGCGTTGGTCCAGATCTGCTCCGAGGCGGTCGGGCGACTTCAGTCCTCGCCGGGTGCTCGCCACGTCCCGACGGTGGAACTCGGGTGGGACGTCGATCGCCTGGCGCGTTCGGAGACTGCGTCGTCGGCGGGGGCGCTGGACGATTTCACGAGCCGGCGTGCGATCAGCGGCGTCGGGCCCGTGGGCATCGATGTCGCGAAGCGCATCTCCTGCGACGCCGCCGTGCACCGCGTGGTGATGCGCGGCGAGTCGGAGGTGCTCGATGTCGGTCGTTCGTCGCGGCTCGTCACCCGGGCCCAACGCCGAGCGTTGGACCGTCGCGACGGCGGATGCGTGTTCCCCGCCTGTGATGCGCCGATCGAATGGTGCGACGCGCACCACCTGGTGCACTGGGCCGACGGCGGCGACACCACCCTCGAGAACCTGGTGTTGCTGTGTCGGCGACATCATGTCTCGTGCCACGAGGGCGGTTGGGAGCTCGCTTGTCCACCCGGTGGACCGGTCGAGGTCGTGTGTCGGGGAATGCCGATTCGCAGTCGGTCGCGGCCGCAGGCTCGTGACCGAACCCGACCACCGGGCCCACGATCAGTGGATCGGACGTCGCTCGAAAGCCGACTGGTCAGGTCGGACTTGTAACATGACCGCATGGCAGTCGTTGTCCGCGTTCCGAACCTGATGCGCGTGCACACCGAGGGCGTCGCGACCGTTTCGGCCGAGGGCGCCACGGTGGGTGATGTGTTTGCTGACCTGGTCGAGCGCTACCCGGGGTTGGCCGGG
>JBEVLJ010000208.1:0-14894 GCA_040509195.1 Acidimicrobiia bacterium | reverse complement strand
GATCACGCCGGTGCGCGCGTCGGCGCGCGCCCCCATCGCGTCGATCGCATAGCCGTCGCGCAGATCGGTGCTGTCGTACGACACGTCGACTCCGAACGTCGCGATCTCCTTCTGCGCAGCCTCGATGGAGTCGTCGGTGCCGAATCCGTTGAGCACGATCGACGCGCCCTCGGCGGCGAGCGCACGGGCGATGCCGAGCCCGATGCCGCTGGTGGATCCGGTGATCAGCGCAGTGCGACCGTCGAGAGAAGCCATGACACCAGCGTGCCACATCTTCTCAGCGGCGAGCGGATGTGGAGCTCCGCAGCGCGCGTTGACCTGACGCCCACCCGCCTGCCGCGGTGTGGGTCGCGCTGGCCTCAGCGGCGAGCGGACATGCTGGCGCGCCAGATCTTCTCGGGGGAGACGGGCATGTCGATGTGCCGCACGCCGAGGTGGGCGACGGCGTCGATCACCGCGCTCTGCACGGCGGGCGGCGCGCCGATGGTGCCCGATTCGGCGATGCCCTTCACTCCGAGCGGGTTGTTGGGCGACGGCGTGACGGTGTTCGTGCACTCGTACGACGGCAGATCGGCGGCCGACGGGAACAGGTAGTCGAGGAAGTTTCCGGAGAGGGGTTGGCCGTGCTCGTCGTAGCGGAACTCTTCGAACAGCGCCTGGGCGATGCCTTGCCCGAGTCCGCCGTGCACCTGGCCTTCGGCCAACAACGGATTCAGAATCGTTCCCGCGTCGTCGACTGCGACCATCCGTTGAATCGCCACGGCGCCGGTGTCGACGTCGACCTCCACCACGCAGACATACGCACCGTACGGGCACGATCCGCCTGCGCCGTGAAAGTCGGTTTCGCAGCTGAGCGGGTCGTCGACGCTGGCCGCGGCGATGTCGCTCCACGACACCATGCGACTCGGCACACCGACCACGTGGAATTGGCCGCGGTCGACGTGCGACAACGTGATGTCGTCGACACTCGCTTCCAGCAGGGTGGCGGCAACTGCGCGGCCGGCGTCGACCAACGCATCGGACGCTTGGGCCACGGCGACCCCGGCCTTCTGGGCGGACCGTGATCCGCCGGTGACGCTGCCGCGCTTCACGAGGTCGGTGTCGCCGTGCACCACGGTGATGCGTTCCATCGGCACGCCGAGGCGATCGGACGCGAGCATCGCCCACGCGGTGTGATGACCCTGGCCGTAGGGCGTGGAGCCGGTGCGGATCAGGATGGAACCGTCGCCCTGCAACTCGACCGCGCCGTACTCGCTCCCGAGTGCGCCGGTGCGATCCACGAACATCGCGACCCCGATCCCCAGTTGGCTCGAGTCGTCGGACGCGCGTCGACGCGCCTGCTCGGCGCGCAACGCGTCGTAGTCGACGAGCCCGAGCGCCACGTCGAGCGTGACCGCGTAGTTGCCGCTGTCGTAGACCACGCCGGTGGGTGAGTGATACGGGAACGCGTCGGGCTCGATGAGATTGTGACGACGCACCGCGACCGGATCAAGATCGAGCTCCGCCGCGAACAGGTCGACGGCGCGTTCGACGAGCGCCGCGGCCTCGGGTCGGCCGGCACCGCGATACGACACGACCGGCACCGAGTTCGTGACGAACGGCGCTGACGACCACGCCACGTTCGGGATGCGGTACACCCCTGGCATCAGGTTGCCGGTGTTCATCGCCTGCATCGGCCCCATGATCGGGTACGCCCCCACGTCGGACTCGATGTGGCCGCGCAACGCCCGAATCGTGCCGTCGCGATCGCCGCCGATCTCGACGTGTTGACGCTGGCTCCGCGAGTGACCCAACCCGACCATGTCGTCGCTGCGGTTCGGCACCCAACGCGCGGCGCGACCGACCCGTCGGGCGATGAGCGGCAACAGGAGCTCTTCCGAAGAAGGACGTGCTTTGGCGCCGAAGCTGCCACCAACGTCGGGCACGATCACTCGCACGTCGCCGACATCGAGCCCGTACAGCTCCGCAATCGTCGCACGCACCGGGTGCGCGCCCTGACAACTCGACCAGTAGGTGAGTCGGCCGTCGTCATCCCAACGCGCGGCACCCGCGCGCGTCTCGAGCGGACTGGGTGCCACGCGCGGGTTGAGGAAGGTGCCGTTCACCACCACGTCACATGCGGCGAACGCAGCGTCCATGTCGGCAGCATCGGTGCCGCCCTGGCGCTCCCACACCTGGTTGGTGCCGACCTCGGGGAAGAGCAGGCTGTGGCCCAAGGCGGCTTCATCGAGCCCGACGACCGGACGCAACGGCTCGAAGTCGACGACCACGAGCGCGGCCGCATCGGCGGCCGATGCTGCGTCTTCCGCGACGATCGCGACGATGGGCTCGCCCACGTATCTCACGCGATCGAGCGCGAGGAGCGGTCGGGCCATGGGCTCGGGGTAACCCGGATTGAGCAACGCGCATGGTCCGATCTCGAGGTCGTCGGCCAGGAGCACGTCGAGCACGCCCGGTGCGGCGCGCGCCGCGTGCACGTCGATCGTGCGGAGCAGTGCGTGCGCTTCGCTCGAGGTGACGTAGGTGACGACAACGCAACCAGGAAGGTCGAGGTCGGCGACGAACGTGCCGCCTGACGTGAGCAGCCGCGGGTCTTCGACTCGCCGCACCGAGGTGCCGAACAGCGGTTCCACGGAGGTCATGGTCAGGTGCGGATGTCGCAGGTCATGGCGACGAACGCCGAGCCTCCGACCACGCGGAGTCCGGTGAACGGCGCCACGCGGCGAATCTCACGGAGCGCCATCAGGTGTGCGAGAAGGTCGGCGACCCGTCGAGCTCGAACGCGACGTCGTCGAGATAGCAGTACCACCACGTCTCACCCGGTTCGAACGACTGGATGAGCGGGTGCTCCGACGCGTGGGCGTGGGCGGTGGCGTGTCGATTGGGCGAGTTGTCGCAACACCCGACGTGGCCACACGTCATGCACATGCGCAAGTGGACCCAGCGTCCTCCGATGCGCAAGCAGTCTTCGCACCCGTTCGCGTTCGGGGCGACGTCGGCGATGCGATCGAGGTGGCCGCAGAGCTCGTCGGACATGGTCAGGCTCCTGGTTGTGCGTCGACGCTACGTTTCGCAGGAATGGCTGACGATTCCAGCAACCCGCTCGCCGAGTCGTCGCCGGGGTTCCGTCGCCGCATTCTCGCACGGCTGCCCGATGGTGCCTCCCGTCGTCGTCCGGGCGATGCGGTACGGGTCGTCGTCGCGCTGGTCGTGCTCGCCGCGCTCTCGTTCCACGCGTTCCATCCGAATTCGTTCGAACGCGACCTCGTCGACTGGGTGCAGTCCTTGCCTGACGGCGCGGCTCGCGTCGTGCGGTTCTTCTACAACCTGCTGGCGTTGTGGGCGGTCGGCATCGTGGCCACTGCGATGTGCTTCGTGCGGCGCTGGCGCCTGGCCCGCGACCTCACCTTGGCGGCACTGCTCGCGTGGGTGGGCGGCCGAGTCCTCGCGTTCTTCGTACATCAGACCGATCTTGCCCACGCGTTCAAGCTCACGATCGACCTGACCGACGCACCACGGTTCCCGCTGGTGCGCGTCGCGATCGCGGTCGCGGTGGTGACGGTCGCATCGCCGTATCTCGCCCGACCGACGCGCCGCGTGGGTCAGGTCCTCGTGGTGTTGCTCGGTCTCGCGGGCATGTATCTCGGACGGGCACTGCTGACCGACGTCATCGGCGCGTTCGTGTTGGGTTGGGGTGCCGCGGCCGCCGTGCACTTCGCGTTCGGCACGCCTGCCCGCCGCCCCGCGGCGTGGGACGTCGGGCGCGCGCTCGCGCAGCTCGGACTGCCGGCTCAGAACGTGCGGGCCGCGCCCGAACAACCCGTCGGCCGAGCGGTGTTCCTGGCCGACGGCGCGGATGGATCGCTGCGCGTCATCGCGCTCGGTCGTGACGAAGCCGACGCACAGTTCTTGTCACGCATGTGGCGGTGGATCGCGTACCGCGACGCGCCGTCGGTCTTCGTGGCGACCCGCCGACGACAGGTGGAGTTCGAGACCTTCGTGATGCTCCTCGCCGCGGAATTCGGGGCTCGCGTGCCCCAGGTCGTGAAGACCGGGCGCCATGGCGCGCTGGCGCTCCTCGCGATGACCGAGGTGGAAGGGCAACCATTGCGCGAACTCGACGCCGACGCACGAGCCCGCGCAGTGCTCGAAGATGCGTGGACGCAGACCGAGCGGATCCACGCCGCGGGTCTCGCGCACGGGCGACTCGACGCCGACCATCTCGTCGTGCAGGGCACGGAGGTGACGGCCGTCGGGTGGGAGCGTGCCACGAGCAACGCCGGCGACCGTCAGCGCGACGACGACGTGGCACAACTCCTGGCGTCCACGGCCGCGGCGGCGGGCAACGAACTTGCCGTGGAGGTGGCACTCGCACACGTGGGTCGCGAGGTGCTGGTTCGAGCACTGCCCCTGCTGCAACCGAACGCGTTGGCGTGGGTCACGCGCGACGCGCTCGATGCGCGCGGTGACCACGCGCTCGACGATTTGCGTGACGCCGCCGCGGCCGCGACCGACACGGAGCCGCCGGAGCTGCGCGAGCGCTTCCGCGTGAACCCTCGTCAGCTCCTGATGGCCGTTGGCGCGCTGTTCGCGGTGGCCATCCTGCTGAGCCGCGTTGGCGACCCAGTGGAGTTCTGGGACTCGATCCACAACGCCAACTGGTGGTACGTCGCGCTCGCATTCGTCCTCGGGATCGCCACCGACGTCGCGTTTGCGGTCGCATTCCTCGGCACGGTGCCGGTTCGGATCGGGTTGTGGCCAAGCATCCTGCTGCAGTCGTCGATGTCGTTCTCCAACCTCGCGGTGCCAGTGGCGGCCGACACCGCGATCCAGATCCGGTTCTTGCAGAAGAACGGGCTCGATGTCGCCTCGGCCGTCGCGACGGGGGGAGTGCTCAGCACGATCACCGAATTGGTCGTGCAAGCCGGCCTGTTCGTGGTCGCGCTGTGGCTGGCGCCCGACTCGATCGACTTCGGCCGGATCGACACGAACCAGATCGTGGTGGTGGTGCTCGCCGCGGTGTTCCTGCTCGGTGTCGCCGCGGCCATCGTGTTCAGCGTGCGGCGGGTGCGCCGCGCCGTGCTGCCCCGGTTCATCCAAGCGGCCAAGTCGATGGCAACGACCCTGGCCAGCCCACAGCGCATCGCGCTCCTGGTCGTCGGCAACGTGTCGGCGCAATGCCTCTACGCCGCATCGCTGCTGTCATGTCTTGCCGCGTTCGGCGCGTCGGTGAACTTCTGGACGCTGCTCGCGATCAACATCGGCATCACGCTGATCGCGTCGCTCGTGCCGTTCCCCGGTGGCGGCACCGCGGTGTCGGCCGTCGGCATCAGCGGCCTGCTCACCGCGCTGGGCGTGCCGGTCGCGGCGGCGAGCGCCGCAGTGATCGCGCACCAACTCGCGGTGAGCTACCTCCCCGCCATCCCCGGCTGGTTCGCCACCAACGACCTCGTCAAGAAGCGGATGCTGTGACGCGCTCAGGCATCTGAGGCGGCAGTCTCACCCGCGCGGCCGAGCAGCTCGATCACCGCGAAGCCGATCAGGGCGAGGATCGTGACCACGAGCACTGCGACCGGGGTGGGGTGGTTGAGCACGCCCATGATCACCAACGCCACGCCCGCGACTGTGACGCGCAGCACGTTCTTGTGCATGGCGACGAACCCTGCGATCGGTGCCGGGGTCGCCACCTCGTCGCTGCCCTTGTCGAGGCCGCGACTCACGGTGGAACGCACCTTCGTAGCGGCCCGTCCAGGCCCGGCGAGCCAGGTGCCGATGGCGATGACCACGGCGAGCCAGAACGTGGTGCGCAGCGACGTACGCAAGAACGTGAGGAGCTGGTCGTACACCGCTCGTGCGGCGTCGAGGTTCACACCCTTGGGCAGCGCATCCAGGTACGCCGTTCGGCCCAATGCGAGTGCGACGATCAGCAGGCCCATGGCGAGCGCCACGCCGAGCGCGCTGCGCAGCACGGTGCGGCGGCGGTTCCCCGAGAGGATGATCGCGGCCGCGAACACGATGAACGTGAGGATCGGCAAGATCAACGCGACCTTGTCGAGCAGGTCGGTGATGCTCTGCGCCTGCTGCAGGTCGTCCGACGCGAAGAGCGTGATCCGGTTCTTCGCCCCGGGGATCTGCACGTTGTCGAAGAACGAGATGCCGCGATCGTCGAGCTCCTTCTTCACCTCGTCGACGATCGGCGCCAAGGTGATCGTGATCTCACCGTTCTTCGTCTCGAACGTCTGGCTGCCCTTGCCCTGCAGCACCGCGACCACGCGCGTGTGCGCGCGTCGGTTCATGGTCTTCCAGAGCGACTCGAATTGGTCCGACTCCACGATCTTGAGTGCCGCGACGCCGACGGCCTGCTCGGCGCCCGCGGCAATGGTGGGTGCCAAGCGCTTGGCGACGTCGGGGAGCGCGCTGCGCACCTCGCCCTCGATGTCGGTGTTGTCGATGATCGCGTTCGTGACGCGGGTGGCGACGGCCTGTTGCACGTCGGGGTTGTCGACGAGCGGGTCGACGGTGGCGACCCACTGGTCGGTGTCGAGCAAGGTGCTGTGCACCCACACGCTGAGGATTGACAAGGGGACGAGGAGGCACCCGAGCACGACGAGGACGCCCACCAGGATCCGACGCCAGCGCGGCAAGCGCGCGGGTCCGTTGCCCGAGGTGGTGTCGGCCGTTGCGGAGGCGCTGTTGGCCGCCGACGGCGTCGACGGTTCGGTGCTGCTCATGGGGACCCCTCCCGTTGATGGTCGTCATCGTCGCGCACGGCTCGCCCGAACGCGTGGCGATCCGTGCCATCCGTGTCATCCTCATCGGGTGATTTCCCGACAGCACCGTGGTGCTCGTGCGCATCATCCCGGTGGCGCACCCACACCGCGGCGTTCACGACCGCCGCGGCCGTGATCACGCGCCCGAGCAGATACGCCCAGAACAGGATGGCGAGCGCGGCACCGATCGCGCCGTAGGTGTCGGTCTTGCTCTCGAGCAGATGCGCGATCCAGAACACGGTGATCAGGTGCAAGGTCTGGATGCCGACGGCGAACAACGCTGCGCCGGGCACGAGCTCCTGCCAAGTGCGCGCGCGCCGCGGCAGGTACCACGACGCGAACAGCCACAACCCGAACGGCACCAAGGTGACGAGGGCATAGCCGAGGATCAGCAGGAGCACGCCGTCGCCACGCAGGGTTCCGAGGCTCGACGCGACGACGAGCCCGACCGTGGTGAGGCCGATCAGCACCAGCGTCGGCACCATGGTCTTCTTGGCCTTCGACGGCCTGACGTTCCACACCATCCCGTACGACAGGCGGAGCACCTTCAGCAGTGAACGCGCCCCGAAGAAGAGCGCGAACGCGCCGACGGTGAACGCGGTCGCCCGCTCGAAGCCGGAGAGCTTCGCCGCGCCCGACACGGCCTTGGCAACGAGACCGCCGATCCCGGAGTCGCGTGCGAGGCGTCCGGGATCCTCCTTGGCTGCGTCGGCGGCGTACCCGACCCCGACGACGAACACGAAGATGTACGGCACCAGGAACAAGAAGATGCGAAAGGCCAGCGCGCCGGCGATGACGGCGCCACCGGCAGTGGTGTCGTGCTCGTAGGAACGGAACGCCACGTCGACGAACACCGAGCGCGGACGGACCAGCTCGAGCCGGTGACGAGCGTCCTCGACGGCGCGCGTCGCACGTGACTGCTCGTCGTGCACCCAGGTGTTCGCACGCTTGATGCGACCGCCGGCGGCCGCATCGGTTCCCGCCGCGACCTCATCGGTGGTCGACGGTTCGCTCACCGAGGCGTGCTACTTGTTGGCGCCGTGGCGGCGGACGAAGTCGTTCACCGCGTAGTACGCGTCGATCGACTCGCCCGCGTCGCCCCAGAACCCGTCGACCACGTCGTATTCCATGGTGCCGGCGTCGACGAAGTGGTTGTTCACGTCGGTGATCTCGAGCTCGCCGCGGGCGGAACGCTCGAGCGACGGAATGATGTCGAAGACAGACGGTGGGTAGAAGTACACGCCGGTCACCGCGTAGTGGCTCGGCGGCACGTCGGGCTTCTCGAGGATGCGAGTGATGCGGTCGTCGACGAGCTCGGGCACGCCGAGGTGTGCGAGGTGTGACGGGTCGTCGATCTTCGCGAGCACGACGCGCGCGCCGTCGGCTTGCGCCTCGAAGCGCTGCACGCTGGCGCGCAAGGTGTGCTCGAAGATGTTGTCACCCAGCATCATCATGAAGCGGTCGCCGTCGACGAACCGCTCGGTGAGCCCGAGCGCTTCCGCGATGCCGCCGGCCTCCGCTTGGTACGCGTAGAGGAGGCGGTCGACACCCCACTCCTGGCCGTTGCCGAGCAGCCGGAAGAACTCCCCGGCATGGAAGCCGCCCGACACGACCATCACCTCGTCGATCCCGGCCTTCACGAACGCCTCGATCGAGTAGTTGATCATCGGTCGATCGAAGATCGGGAGGAGGTGCTTGTTGGTGATGCGGGTCAACGGGTCGAGCCGACTCCCGGTGCCGCCAGCGAGGATCACACCCTTCATGTGCACAGTCTGGCGCGAGCTGCACGCCGGTGTCGGGTCGCGAGAGAGGACCTCACCGGTTCGACGCCTCAGGTACCGGTGATGCCCTGGCCCGCGAGGCCGTCGTCTTCGATCTCTTCGCGCCCTGGGTGCGATCCGTCAGCGGTGCTCGGATACCGATCGGTGTCGCGCAGGTTCGGGAACAGCGAGGCCCAGAGCGCCGCGATGACGATCGTGGCGATGCCGCCCGCCACCACTGCCACGGCCGGTCCCAACAATTGGCCGACGACTCCGGATTCGAACGCGCCGAGCTCGTTCGACGCCCCGATGAACACCATCTCGATGGCGAGGACGCGTCCGCGCTTGTCGGCCGGCGTGACCAGGGGCACCAGCGTGCTGCGGATGAACACGCTCACGGCGTCGGCGCCGGACAGGAGCGCGAGGCTCAACCACGCAATTGCGTAGTTGGTGGTGACGCCGAGCAGCACAGTGCCCACGCCGAACACCCCGACCGAGTACAGCATGCGGCGCCCGACGTGGCGCGTGACCGGTCGCACCGTGAGGACCAGCGTGACCAATGCCGCGCCGATGCCGACCGCGGCTCGCAGCCAACCAAGGCCGACCGCGCCCACGCCGAGTCGTTCCTCCGCGATCGCCGGCAACAACGCGACCGCGCCGCCGAAGAGCACCGCGAACAGGTCGAGGGAGATCACGCCGAGCAGGATCTGATGGCCGCGCACGAAGCGGAAGCCTTCGAGCGCGTCGTGGATCGTGGCCGATTTCGACGGCGCCTCGTCGGTCTGGTTGCGTTCGCCGAGCTCGGCCGCGGCCTCGGCATCGGCGCGGACGCGCAGCTCGGCATCGCGCTCGTCGGTGCGCACGAAGGTCACGCTCACGGCGCCGACGAGCATCAGGGCCATCACGAAGACGAGCGGCAAGGTGACACTGGTGGTGTAGAGGAAGCCGGCGATGACGGGTCCCGCGATCATCGCGGCTTGTCCCGCGATCGACTGCCGGGCCACCAACCACGGCAGGCGCGCGGGCGGCACGGTGTCGGCAGGGAGTGAGCGACTCGCGGGACGCGCGAAGGCGCGCGCCGTGCCGTATCCGATGACGAGCAGGAAGATCGGCAGCGTCGACGTGGGATCGCTCGCGGCGTACACCGCGAGGGCGCCGCAGAACAACGCTTCGATCCCGAGCGCGATGGCGGCGACACGCCGTCGGTCGTAGCGGTCGGCGATCGGTCCGCTCACGAACACGAGCAGGAGCGATGGCGCGAACTCGGCCAAGCCGAGCAGTCCGAGGTCGAACTCGCTCCCCGTGAGGTCGTACACCTGCTTCCCGAGCACGATGGTCAGGGCGCCCATCGCCATGAACGAGCAGAACGCGGAGACCAGCAGCGCAACCACCGATCGACGCAGCCGCGCGTCGAGCGGTGGCAGACGACTCGGAGTCCCGGCGGCGTCGGCCATTCGACGGACGATAACCCTTGCCGTGGCACGCACTGCGCTCGATACGCTCGACCGCCGTTCCGCGACGGCCAGTCACGAGTGGAGCCGCAGCGATGTCCGAGCTGTCACCCGAACCGGATCAGGTCGAGTCCGACCGATACACCCACGGCCACCACGAGAGCGTGTTGCGTTCGCACAAGTGGCGCACGGTCGAGAACTCTGCGGCGTACCTCGTCCCGCGTCTGCGCGCCGGCGCGACGGTGCTCGACGTCGGTTGCGGGCCGGGCACGATCACGATCGATCTCGCCGCCCGCGTCGCGCCGGGTGCGGTGCTCGGCGTCGATCGCGCCGCCGAGGTGGTCGACGACGCGCGTCGCGCGGCAACCGAAGCCGCCGCAACCAACGTGGAGTTCGCGGTCGGCGACGTGTACGCACTCGAGCTCCCCGACGACTCGTTCGACGTGGTGCACGCACACCAGGTCTTGCAACACCTCACCAACCCGGTCGCGGCACTGCGCGAGCTGCGTCGGGTGTGCGCGCCGGACGGCGTGATCGCCGCGCGTGACTCCGACTACGCGGCCATGACCTGGTTCCCGCGCGTGCCGGAGCTCGATCGGTGGTCGGAGCTGTACCACCAGGTCACCCACCACAATCACGCCGAACCCGATGCCGGTCGCCGGTTGCTCGCATGGGCCCACGAAGCAGGGTGTTCCCACGTGGTGCCGTCGGCATCCACCTGGTGCTTCGCCACACCCGACGACCGCGCCTGGTGGGGTGGCCTCTGGGCCGATCGCACCGTGGGGTCGGCGTTCGCCGACCAAGCGCTCGAGTTCGGCCTCACCGATCGTGACGAGCTCGAGGCGATCGCCACCGCGTGGCGTGCGTGGGCCGCCGCCGACGACGGGTGGTTCGCGGTGCTCCACGGCGAGATCCTCGCGACCCCTTGAGGTTCGGGATCGGTAGCGAGCGGTTCGCGCGGGGCGTAGTCTTCGCCCACTGCACCAACCGCGGTGACACCACACAGTGTTGAGGTGGAACATGCCGAGTGGAGACCCGGGGCCGCAATTCTCGGCCGGTCCCAGCACTGTCATCGAAGACGCTCTCGGTGTGGTGGAAGGCACCTTCGACCTGAGCGACCCGGTGTCGATCGGACGATCGTTCGTCGTCGCGATGGCACGTGCGGCTCGTCACCCGATGAAGTCGTCACCGGCGTGGTTCAGGTTCGCCACGAGCCTCGGCGTGGTGGGTGTCGACACCGCGGCGCGCGCCGTCGGCGTGCACCTGCCAGGTGTGTCACGAGCCGAAGCGAAGGACTCGCGGTTCACCGCGCCCGCGTTCAACGACAACTTCATGTATCACGGGCTCCTCGAGGCCTACGTCGCGCTCGCGCGGCTCATCCGTGAGCTCGTGCACGCCGGGCGCCTCGACGACGCGACCAGCGCCAAGGCCGACTTCGCCGCGCAGCTCGTGGCCGACGCGCTCGCGCCGACCAATTTCCTCCTGACCAACCCGTCTGCGATCGAGCGCGTCTTCCAGACCGCAGGGCTCAGCCTGGTGCGCGGCGCGAGGAACTTCGCGCACGACGTACGACACAACGACGGTTGGCCGAGCCAGGTCGACCGCGAGGCGTTCGTGCTCGGCGAGAACACCGCCACCACGCCGGGCAAGGTCGTGTTCCGCAACGAGTTGATCGAGCTCCTGCAGTTCACGCCGCAAACGGAGACGGTGCACGCGATCCCGCTGCTCGTGTGTCCTCCGTGGATCAACCGCTACTACATCGCCGACCTCGCACCTGGTCGCAGCCTGGTCGAATGGGCGGTGCGGGGCGGGCACTCGACGTTCGCGATCAGCTACCGGAACCCCGATTCGTCGATGCGGGACCTCACGTTCGACGACTACCTCCGCCTGGGACCACTCACCGCGATCGACGTGGTGCGCGAGATCACCGGGAGCGAGAAGGTCAACACGGTCGCGATCTGTCTCGGCGGCACGATGAACGTGATGGCGCTCGCGTATCTCGACGCGTGCGGCGACGACGTGGTGAACAGCGCCACCTATCTCAACTCGGCGGTCGACTACCGGGACGCCGGCAGGTTGTCCTCGGTGTTCGCCGATTCCGGCACCGCCGACAACTTGGCCGCGCGCATCGAGGAGCAGGGGTATCTCGAGGGCAAGGAGATGGCGCGCACGTTCGACCTGCTCCGCGCGAACGACCTCATCTTCCGGTATGTGGCCAACAACTGGCTTCACGGCAACTCGCCGCCGAAATTCGACCTGCTGGCATGGAACGCCGACGCCACGAACCTTCCGGGCAAGGCGCACGCACACTTCCTGCGGGAGCTCTATCTCAACAACTCACTCGCCAACGACGAGTTCGTCGCGATGGGGGAGCGGTTGATGGTGTCGGAGATCACCACCGACACGTACCTGGTCGCTGCGATCGAGGATCACATCGTGCCGTGGCGCGTGTCCTACCGCAGCACGCAGATCTTCAAGGGTCCGGTGCGGTTCGTCCTCACGTCGTCGGGGCACATCGCGGGGATCGTGAACCCGCCCGGGCCGCGACCGCGGCTGTGGACGAACGAACACCTGCCGCCGGATGCCGACGACTGGCTCGCGGCGGCCTCCCAGCACCAGGACACGTGGTGGAACGACTGGATCGGCTGGGTCAGCGCGCGTGCCGGCGATCGGGTCGCGCCGCCTCCGATGGGCACCGACGCGCACCCCGTGCTCGGCGACGCACCCGGGACGTACGTCACGAGTTAGGGGAACCGGGCGAGTTCTCTGCGTTGGCCAACACGTAGGAGCGGTAGACGGCCAAGAGCGCTTGCTTCTGCTCGTCGTGCAGGAGTGGGTCTTGACGGATGGCCGCTTCGGTGTCGAACGGATCGACCGGCGCGTCGGTGTCGCTGAGGCCCACTTGTCGCAGCAGCGTGTCAGTGGAGATGTCGAGGGCTCGTCCAATCGACTGCAGCACGCGCACCGAAGGTTCGTGGAGGCCGCGTTCGAGCTGGCTCAGGTACGGGTTCGACACCTGCGTGAGCTCGGCGAGCTGACGCAACGAGAGGTTTGCGAGCTGGCGTTGGGCTCGGATGAAGGCACCGAGCGCATTGAGCTGCGACGCACGGAGGTCATCGGTCATGATCGGCACCATGCCCGGGATCGTGCTCCAGAGAGACCGAGGTCCCGACCGAACCGGGGGGAAGGTTCAGTCGGGACCATCGGTACAGCTGTTGCGATGGGGGTGCAGGGAGCCGGAGGCTCAGGCCTTCACCGCGATCGCGTCGACGAGCTTGTAGGCGAAGTCCTTCTGCGTGGCGAGGAGCTCCTCGGCGAAACCGTAGGTGACGTCGAGCACGTCCTTCGGCTTCGGGAGTGCGTCGACGAAGGGTGCCGTGTCCAACGACGGCATCGTGAAGTTCTTGCCGGCGAACTCGGCCCAGGCGTTGAAGCTGGTGACGGCGAGGTCCTGGCTCTGCTTGATGCCGGCGACGAATGCGTCGGTGATCGCGGTGGTGGCGTCTGTGGTCTTGGGGGCCATGGTGGTGCTCCTGTGTCGTTGGAGAGAAGCGATGAACAGCCGGGGGGAATCGGCTCTTCGAACATCATAGTCAGCAAGTGCTTGATCTGTCAAGCACAGCCCGAGGAATTCCTGGAACTCGTTGGTTCGAACCGAGGTCGCCGTCCCGCAAACGGGTCACGGGTACGCTGCGACGATGGCCGACGTTCCCCCGCCGACCGATGCACCGCTGTGCGTCCTTTCGGTCCATGCCCACCCCGACGATGAATCGTCGAAGGGTGCGTCCACGATGGCGCTCTACCACGCCGAGGGCGTGCGCACGGTGCTCGTCACGTGCACCGGTGGCGAAGCGGGCGACATCTTGAACCCCGACGCCGACACCGAAGACGTGCGAGCCGATCTCGGCGCGGTGCGGATGCGTGAGCTCGACGAAGCCGTGCGCATCATCGGGTACGACCAGCTCTACCTGCTCGGGTATCGCGACTCCGGCATGCCCGACACGGATCACAACGCGCACCCGGACAACTTCGCAAACGCCGATCTCGACGAAGCGACCGGACGCCTCGTGGCGATCGTCCGTGCGGAACGGCCGCAGGTCATCGTCACGTATTCCGACGGGCGCGGTGGCGGCTACGAACACCCCGACCACATCCGCGTGCACGACATCAGCGTGTTGGCGTTCGATCGCGCCGGTGATCCCGACTGGTATCCCGACGCAGGCGAGCCGTGGCAGCCGTTGAAGCTGTACTACTCCACCGGGTTCTCGCGCTCGCGCGTCGTCACGATGCACGAGTGGCTGATCGCGAACGGCGAGGAGAGCCCGTTCACGGAGTGGATCGGCCGCATGCCCGCCGACGCGCCCGACACCACGACCACGCGCATCGACGTCGGCGAGTATCTGCAGGTCGGCCGCGAGGCACTCCTCGCGCACCGCACGCAGATCACCCCGGACGGTTTCTTCTTTCGCGTGCCGCAAGAGGTCGTGCGCGAGATCCACCCTTGGGAAGACTTCGAGCTCGCACGCTCGCTCGTCCCCGATCACCGCGCACCGGGCGAGTTGGAACATGATCTCTTCGAAGGTGTGCGCGTCGCAACGGGGTCGTGAGGGTGTCCGACCACGACGCCCGCGAGCTCGAGGACCTGAACGACGCATTGTTCGGCACGGGTGACCCAGCACCGGTCGCTCCGGCAAGCGCCGCTCGAGCCGTGGGGTCAAGCTCGCCGTCGTCTTCGGCGAGCGTCATCCACGACGTCAGCGACACCGACCTCGACGCCATGTTGTTCGGCGACACACCGTCGATGCAGACGCCCCGAGCGCGCGCCGGGTCCGCCGTGTCCTCGGGGGCACCGCGCGAGTTGTCGAGACAAGCACAGCAAGCGGCCCGCTCGCGCGACGTCGAGACCCGTCCAC
>JBEVLJ010000207.1:0-8175 GCA_040509195.1 Acidimicrobiia bacterium | reverse complement strand
ATTCTCGTCGAACCGGACTTGGAGCTCGAACCGTTCGAACCGGAGTTCGAGCTCGAGCTGACGCAGGCGTCGATGCCCTTCACGTAGCCCGACCGGAAGGCCGCGACCCGCTCGAACGCCGTGCCGCGTCCGTCACCGCTGGTGGAGCTGACGAGCATGCTGATGACTTCGTCGAGGTCGCCGGGCGACAGCGTGATGCTGTCGGACCTCGTCGACTGACGGCTGCCGTCGAGGCTGCCGGCGAACGCACCGGCCATGCACTCCGACGTGCGCCGCGCACTCGACGAGTCGACCTTCACGCCGGCGCCGTGTTGCACCGCCGACGAGTACTCCGCGGCGATCAGCAGGGCGGCCGCGAAGTCACCAACCGACGAGTTGGCCTGCTGCAACGTTGCCGGGTCGTAGATGATCGTGTTGTTCGACGGGCAGTACACGACCGTGTCGACGAGCACCCCACCGTCGGTGTTGCTGTCGCACGACGCACTCGACGAGTTGCCCGACGTGCTGGCGGCCACGAGCTCGGGGGCGTTCACCTTCGTGCTCACTGCTTGCTTCCAGTAGGTGCCGAGCGCATCGGTGATCGCCGGCACGAGCTTGTCGAGGCTCATGTTGCCGCCGGTCGCGTAGTCGGCCTGGCTGGTGAAGCCCGACTCGGTGAGCGAGGGTGGGTCGTTCTCATAGTCGGCACACGCCTTGGCGCCGCCTTCGAACCCGTCCTGGAACGCGCTCACCCGGTCGAAGCCGTTGCCGTGCGCGCCGTCCTGCGAGCTGTCGATCCCGATGGGGTCGCTCAGCTGCAACATGCCGGCGAGCGCGCGGTCGAGGTCGTCGGCCGACATCGAAAGGCCAGCGTCACCCGACGCGACGTGCGCGGACCAGGCGCCGGCAAAGCAATCGGCCTGTTGCTCCATGTACACCGTCTGGTAGGCGTCGAAGCCGACGCGAGCTTGGATCGCGTGGCCCCACTCGTGGGCGAGCACCAGTGCCGGCGCGAACGCACCGAACTGCTTGGTGAGCTTGGGGAACAGCTCTTGGGTGTCCCACGCCACGAAGTCGCCTTCGCTGCAGTAGAACGCGTTGCCGGCCACCTCCTGGTACGGCGTGGTGCCGCGCGTGCCGCATCCCGGCGGCGGGTTCTGCGCCGAGTACGGGAAGAGGCGATCACTCGGGATCGACTCGTACTTCTGGCCATACACCTCCGGCATCGTCTTCGCCCAGTACGTCTGTAGGTCGGCGACGGTCTCGTCGGCGTTGCCCGAGAACGTGCTGCCGCCGGCGGTGGTCTGGGCTGCGCCCATCGTGCTCACCGCGAGTCCGGCCAACGCGAGCGGCGCCACGAGCAAGGTGAGGACGCGCCGTCGGCGACGGGCGGCGGCCGTGCGACGGTCGCGTCGTGGTCCGAGCTCGGCCGGTGCCGGCGCGGCGGGCTGGTGTTCGAAGTCGAAAGGTGAGTTCGCGCTGCGGTGATCCATGCAGCAGGAACGGAGGTGCCTTGCCTCCCGGTTCCGACGCTCGCTCAGCGAACCCTCAGGTCGCACCACCGACGTGGCGACCGGGCGCAGGGGTCGGCTGGACCGTCCGGAGAAATCTGACGGAAGACGTAACCGAAAGCGCGCCCGCGACGGTTCTCTCAGTGCCCCCGGTCGCGAGGTCCCTTCCGAGATCTGCCCACGGGTGGGTCAGCGTTGGCCGGGGGCGCTTCACGACTGCCGGTCAGGAATGCGCGTCGACCGTTCGCTCGGCGGCTTCGATCGGGGCGCCGAAGCGCAGCACGCGTCCACCGAACGCCACTGCGCACACCGCGAACCAGGTCCACCCGAGCGCGAGCCCACCGATCACGTCGGTGAGCCAGTGCACGCCGAGGAGCACGCGTGAGGTGGCGACGGCCACCGCGATGAACACCGCGGCACCCGCAAGCAACGCGTGTGCTCGCGGTGACCGACCGCGACCGAGCACGAGCGCGAGCGCGGCGAAGCACGCGGCGGCGCCAGCTGAGTGACCGCTCGGGAACGACGGCCCGAGTGCGGCGGCACCCGGGTCGATCGTCGGACGCACTCGCTCGAGCAGATCCTTGATCGTGTTGGTCACGAACGGTTGACCAATCGCGACGACGAGCACGAACACGGGGAGCCAACGCGTCGGGCGACGCCGCATCTCCATGATCAACACCACGACGACGACGATCATCAGCCCGGTCGTTCCGCCGAGCTGCGTGACCGCCTTCACCACGTCGTGGGTGAATGCGGTGCCGTGCTCGGTGCCCCACGGTGCCACGGCATTGTCGATGCCTTGACCGATGTGCGCGCGCACGAGGAGCGCCAGCGCTCCGACGACGAGGCCTCCGACAATGATCACGATGAGCGCGGCCAGCAACGCGAGGCCGGTGCTGGTCTTCGGGTCGAAGTGTCGGCGCGCCCACGGTGCCGGGCCGCGGTCGTCCTCGAGCTCGCGCTCGATCGCGTGCGCGGCGACCGACGCGGCGTGCGCCGACGCCGGATCGAACTGCGGTCGACGGCTCACGAGCAGCGCCATGAGGCTGCCCGCGATGAGCGCGGGGACGAACAAGGCGACGAGGACGATCACAGGACCCAGGTTTACCGCAGCGCCCATGTGGGTGAAACCGTGCCAGTGCTGACCACGCAATTGGTGCTGGCCAATTGGTGCTGGCGGCACGCTGATGGGCAGCCTGGAGGGGACAGCCGTGGAGAAGACCGGAACCGCAGAGCGCCTGCAGGTCGAGCCCGAGCCCGTGGTCGCACCAGACGGCGAGCCGCGCGTGCAGAACGAGTCGTCGACGGAGTCGGCGTCGCCGGTCCGGGCGACGTTGGTGACCGCGTTGGTGGCGTTCCTCGGTTACCTCGTGTTGGCGACCATCACGATCGGCATCGGCTACCTCATCACGCGGGAGCTGATGCACGGCGCGCTCGGCCGTTGGGACGCCGACGTCGCGCGATGGTTCGCAGATCATCGCACCCCCAATCGCACCGACCTCTCGGCGTACGGGTCGGCGGTCTCCGAGACCTTGACCGTGATCGTGGTCGTCGTGGTGGCCGGACTGTTCCTCGTGATCCGTCGCCATTGGCGGGAGCTCGGGATCGTGCTCGTCGCGATGGCGATCGAGGGCGCGACGTACCTCACCGCGACGTACGTGATCACGCGTCACCGCCCGCGCGTCGCACGCCTCGAAGACTTGATCGTCTCCGACAGCTTCTTCTCCGGTCACGTCGCCGCCGCAACGGCGCTGTACGGATCACTCGCCGTCGTCGTGTGGTCCTTGACTCGACAGCCCGTGTTGCGGGTGCTCTTCGCGGTGTTGGCGATCGTCGCGCCGCTCATGGTCGCGACGTCGCGGATGTACCGGGGGATGCACTTCGCGAGTGACGCGATCGTGGGCGCGCTCGTTGGTCTCGGGTGCATCATCATCGCAGTGACGGCCGTCCACTTCGGTGCGCGCGCCGCGTACCAGGGAGACGCGTCGTGACGTCGGTCGCGGTGATCGCGCACCAAGGCAAGTCGCTCGGCGGCGGACTGCGCGAGCTGCGTGCGCTGCTCGAGGCGCGCGGCGTCACGGACCCGATCTGGTTCGAGGTGCCGAAGAGCAAGAAGGCACCAAAGCGCGTGAAGAAGGCGATTGCCGCCGGCGCCGACCTGATCTTCGTGTGGGGTGGTGACGGCATGGTGCAGCGGTGTCTCGACGCGCTGGGCGACGAGCGTGCGACGGTGGCGATCCTCCCTGCCGGCACCGCGAACCTCCTCGCGACGAACCTCGAGATCCCCCAGGACCTGGAGGCCGCGGTCGAGATCGGCCTGTACGGCGACCGTCGCCGCATCGACACCGGACGCCTCGACGGCGAGCGGTTCGCCGTGATGGCAGGCGTCGGCCTCGACGCATTGATGATCCGCGACGCCGACGGCACGCTGAAGGACCGCTTCGGTCGTCTCTCGTATGTGCTCACGGGTGCGAAGCATCTGCGTCTCCCACGTTTCAACGCCAAGGTGCGCATCGATGGAGAACCCTGGTTCGACGGCGCGGCCGGGTGTGTGTTGGTGGGCAACGTGAGCTCGATCTTCGGCGGCGTCGACGTGTTCCCGCACGCGGAGGTCGACAGTGGGCGGCTGGAAGTCGGCGTGATCACCGCCAAGGGCGTCACCCAGTGGCTGCGTGCGCTGTCGCGCACCGCGCTCGGCAAGGCGGAGCAGTCGCCCTTCGTGCAGGTCACCACGGCGGCGAAGGTGCGGATCGATCTCGACCGCGCGATGCCCGCGGAGCTCGACGGCGGCGATCGACCGGCGCGGAAGCGGATCAAGTTGAAGGTCGAGCCGGCGTCGGTGACCGTGTGCGTGCCTGCGGGCTCGTCGTCGACGGGAGCGCCGGCATTGAAGGCGGGCCAGTGAGCACCGCCGCGCTCGTTCCCGAGACGTGGGAGCTCGACGGCGACGACGCGCGTGAGACCCTCATCGCCACCGGGCGGTGGCGATTGTCGAAGGACGCATTCGTGCGCTTGCGATACGCCGACGGGTTCTCGCACGCGCGATCGATGGCGTTCCTGTTGTCGCTCGTGTTGGTGCAGGGCGTCATCGGGCTCGTCGGCCTGGCCAGTTGGTTCGGCGAGTCGGGCCCGGGTGAGGCGGTGTTGCGCACCATCCGCGATGTGGCGCCCGGACCGATGGGGCGAGTGATCACCAAAGCCGTCGTGCACGCGGACCATGCTGGGTCGGCCGGGAAGTGGGTCGCGCTCACGTTCGGGCTCTTCGGCGCAGTGGTGACGGGGACCACCCTGATGGCGCAGGTGGAACGTGCGTTGAATCGTCTGTACGGCATCGAGCAAGATCGGCCCGCGTTGCAGAAGTACACGCGCGGCTTCGTGATGGCCATCAGCGTGGGCGGGCTTGCGACGATGTCGTTCCTCGCGTTCGCGTTCGGGAACGCGCTCGGCAGCTCGCTGTGGAAGGCGGTGCGGTGGCCGCTCGCGCTGATGTTGTTCGCGGCGGCGATGGCGTTGCTGTTCCGCAAGGCGCCGCACCGGCGTCAACCCGCCTGGTCGTGGTTGGCGTTCGGCGGATCGATCTCCGTGGTGCTCTGGTCGCTCGTCACGTTCGGGTTGGGCTTGTTCGTGCGCATCAGCAGCTCGTTCGGTGACGCATATGGCCCCCTCGCCGGCGTGGTGGCCCTGTTGCTCTGGGCGTTGCTGTCGTCGGTGGCGATCCTCTACGGGGCCGCAGTCTCGGCCCAACTCGAAGCGGTTCGGTCCGGGCAGGCCGTCCCGCGTGATCCGAGGAAGGCGGAGGCCGGCGACGACACGCCGGTGCTCGTCGGTGAGTTTGCCCATGGCCTCCGCTGACAGAGAGCGCGACCTGATGCTCGAACGCGACGGCGCCGCGCCCACGCGCGAGCACGCGGCGGATCCCGTCGTTGATCGCGCGCCGGCGGCGTGGTTCCTGAGCTCGGCGGAGCGCGGGAACCCCGCCACCGCGATCGACCGGCGGCGCGCGGGTGTGGCCTGGACGCGTGGCAGTCATGGTCGCCTGCTCTTGGACGGCGCCACGTACTTCGCGCGCTTGCACGAGGAGTTGTGCTCCACCCGTGCGGGCGACACGGTGTTGTTCACCGACTGGGAAGGCGACGCCGACGAGCGACTCGCCGATGACGACCATGGTGGCGAGGGGAGTGAGATCGGCTCCGTGCTCGCCGACCTTGCCCGCCGCGGCGTGCAGGTGTTCGGCCTGTTGTGGCGGTCGCACACCAAGGCGATCAACTTCTCCGCCGAGGCGAACCTCGACCTCGCCCGCACCGTGAACGAAGCCGGTGGTGAGGTGCTGCTCGACCAGCGCGTCCGGCGGGGTGGGAGCCATCACCAGAAACTGGTCGTGATCCGGCGCGCGGATGCCGGCGATGCTCGCGACGACGTCGCGTTCGTCGGCGGCATCGACCTGTGTCATGGACGTCGTGATGACGGTCGTCACCTGGGTGACCCTCAAGCAGCGACGTTGAAGGCGCAGAACTACGGCGAGCAGCCGCCGTGGCACGACACGCAGCTCGAGCTCCACGGTCCGGCGATCGACGACATCGAGTGGACGTTTCGCGAGCGGTGGGAGGATCCCAACCCGCTCGACACGCGCAACCCGTGGCGCGCTCTGTGGCATCGGCGGGCGCTGCGCCCCACCAATCCGACGCCGTTGCCGAGGCCGGTCACACGCGACGGCGACGGTCCACTCGCGGTGCAGATGCTGCGGACGTACCCGTCACGTCGTCGTCGCTATCCGTTCGCACCCGACGGCGAGCGAAGCATCGCGCGCGCGTACGGGAAGGCTTTTCGACGCGCGCGTCGCGTGCTGTACCTCGAGGACCAGTACCTCTGGTCGTTCGACGCGGCGGAGCAGCTCACGCTCGCGCTGCGACGCGAGCCCGAGCTCCGCGTCGTCATCGTGATCCCGCGCTTCCCTGATCCCGACGGGTATTTCGCGGGAAACGCGAGCCACATCGGTCGTGAGTACGTGCTCGACGCGCTCTCGGAAGCAGGCGACGGCCGGGTCGCGGTGTACGACCTCGAGAACCACGACGGCGTCCCGATCTACGTGCACTCGAAGGTGTGTGTGATCGACGACCTGTGGCTCGCGGTCGGCTCCGACAACCTCAACCGTCGATCGTGGACGCACGACTCCGAGATCTCGTGCGCGGTGATCGACTCGCGTCGCGACCAGCGCGAACCGCGTGATCCGGCCGGGCGCGGCGAGGGTGCGCGCCGCATTGCGCGCGACGCGCGCGTGTCACTGTCGGCCGAGCACCTTGGTCGATCGCCCGACGACACCGACGATCTCGTCGATCCGGACTCTTGGTTCGACGCGATGCGTGACAGCGCGCACGCGCTCGACGACTGGCACGCGGCCGGTCGTCGGGGGCCGCGGCCCGCCGGTCACCTGCGCGTCCATCCCGTCGAGCGCGTCCGGGGCTTCCATCGTCTCGGACACCAACTCATCCATCGAGTGTTCCTCGATCCCGACGGCCGTCCCACGGCGATGAGGCGCGCGTCCGAGTTCTGAGGCTCGTGCTGATCAGCCCGTGAACGTCGGGGTGACGACGACAGGGTTGTCCACGATCGCAGTGAATGGACGACCGCCGTCGGCGGGCATCGGTCACAGTGCTTCGTTGCCGTGAGGCCGCAAGGGTTCCAGGCCTCCCACCAGCCCTTTGTCCAAATTTTTCCTCGACAAAATCCCCGAGAAGGTTACGGTGAGTGTCAGCAAACTCACGCAGCGTGACGGCACTGGGGGTGGTCGAACGGCCATGCGGAGCACACGGGTGGCGATTGCCGGCTTGACGGTGGCGACGGCCTTCGGGCTGTGCGCGTCGCTGCTCGCGTCAGGTCTCGACGCCCCTCCTGCGGGTGCGACCGCCGGCCACTCGTCGGTGCAGTCCGCCCGTGCCGCGCAGATCGTGCTCCCGCCGATCCTGCCGCCGATCGACGTGCCACCCATCGACCTCCCGGGCCTGCCACCGGTCGACCTGCCACCGATCGTGGTGCCACCGATCGAGGTGCCCGGACTGCCGCCGATCGACGTGCCGCCCATCGAGGTTCCCGGTGTCGGCCCGATCGACGTACCACCGATCGCGCCCACGCCCCCGACCACCGCGCCGGCCACGACTGCTGCCGGCACGATGCCGGGTGCGGCGCTTCCGATCGCGCGCGGCGCACTCGCCGGAATCGTGGCCGATGCGCGCGCGAGCATCGTTGCGCTCGTCGAGACGGGTGTCTCGCCGCAACTCGTCGCGTCGTTGCAGACGCTCGTGAATCGAGCCGTCGACTCCACGTCCGTGGTCACTGCCGCGACGATTCGCGAGCTCGACGCGCTCATCGCAACCTTGCGCGCGTCGTTGTCGGCCGCGCTGCAGCCGCTGCTCGCGCCGATCGTGCACTTGATCGATGAGCTGCGCGGCTCGATCGTCGATGGTGTCGTCGTCGTGCCCCCCGTCGTGCCGTCTATTCCTGATCGTGATCGCAACACTGGGTCGTCGCGATCCGGTACCGCAGGTTCGAGCACGTCGGAATCGCGCAATGACGACGTGCGCGATGCGAAGGACGGCGCGTCGGATCACGAAGGAACGAACCCCTACGACGCCGTCCCCGTCGGGTCAGACACCGCGCTCTTCGGGGCGTCGCTGTTGCTGCCGGCGCC